>NZ_JBIVDY010000038.1:4130-44981 GCF_044747365.1 Kitasatospora sp. NPDC090091 | reverse complement strand
GCTGTTGAGTTCTCAAGGAACGGACACTTCCTTCAGGCGGCTTTCACACCGGCCCTCCGGGCGCTTCGTTCTTTCGTGTTTCCAGCTTATCAGATCCTCGCGGCCGTTCTTACCGGCGTTTGTTTCTCTGAATTCCCGCTGGAGGGATTTCCTTCGACTTCGCTCCGAAGCTTATCAAAGCTTTCGGTGTGCTCAGTTCCGGGGTTTGCCTTACGCGGAGGGCGCGCATTCGTGAAGCGCACTCACCTCGATTCGGCGGTGTCGTAGACACTAACGCCTGGACCAGGTCGTTGTCCAACCTGTCCCAACCGTTCAAACCTACTAGCCCACCCCCACCACGTCAATGGTTTGGCCGGGATGCGAGAAGAGTAGCAGGTCAGGAGCCTGTTGATCACATCGGCTCAGGCCGCGACCGGCTGCAGGTCCGCCCGGTCGGCCGCTTCCAGGTCGCCGGTCTCACCGGTCGCCGCGGCCTTCCGTCCCAACACGAGGGCGTAGAGCAGGAATGCCACCTCGGCCAGCCCGCCGATGGAGATCCGGGCCCAGGTGGGCAGGCCGGACGGGGTGACGAAGGCTTCGAGGACTCCGGCGACGGCCAGGACCGTCGCGAGGCCGATTCCCATGCCGACGATCGAGCGGCCCTGCTCGGCCAGCGCGGTCGCGCGGGTGCGCGGGCCGGGGTCGATGACGGTCCAGCCGAGCCGGAGGCCCAGGCCGCCGGCCACGAAGACGGCGGTCAGCTCCAGCAGGCCGTGCGGGATGAGCAGGCCGAGGAAGACGTCGAGCCGGCCGGCCGAGGCCATCAGACCGATGCCGACACCGAGGTTGAGGACGTTGGTCCAGAGCACATAGAGGACGGGGATGCCCAGAGCGACGCCGAAGACCAGGCACTGCACCGCGATCCACGCGTTGTTCGTCCAGACCTGGGCCGCGAACGAACTCGCCGGGTGCTCCGAGTAGTACGCCTCGAACTCGCCGCCGGGCATGGTCAGCTGGTGCAGCGCCTCCGGGGTGACCAGGCTGTTCCGGACCTCGGGGTGGTTCGCCATCCACCAGGCGATCAGGGCGGTGCCGAACAGGGAGACGAGGGCGACCGACAGCCACCAGCGGCGCGCGCGGTAGAGCGCGGCCGGGAAGCTCACCGTGTAGTAGCGGGCGACGTCGCGCCAGCCGCTGGTGCGGCTTCCGGTGACCGCGTCCCGGGCCCGGGAGACCAGGCTGGTCAGGCGCCCCTCCAGCGTCGGGTCGGGGGCGGCGGCCTGGACCTTGGCGAGGTGACCGGTGACGCGCTGGTAGAGGGTGACCAGCTCGTCCGCCTCCTCGCCGGTGAGCCGGCGGGTCCTGGCGAGGGCGTCCAGCCGGGCCCACTCCCCCTGGTGGGTGGCGACGAAGACGTCCAGGTCCATTCGGCAGCTCCATGGTCGGCGCAGGGCGCGCGGGCAGGCGGGTGCGGACAGGTGGGCCCAGCATGCCAGGGCACGGGGGTGACCAGTGCGGGCGGGACCTCCCGGTCCGTTCGGCCGGGCCCGTTCGCTCCGCCCGGGACCTCCCTTCCCGAGTGGCCGCGGGGCCCCGTATGTTGACGACTGCAATGACGGGGGCGCGGGGGCCGATCCGGCGGACGCTCTCCGCCACGAACCGCGACCTGCACACCGCGGGCCCAGGATCCGCGGGCCACGAACCACCGACGGGAACGGACGGGTGTCTTGAGCGACCTGGTGACGGGTGAGGCGGTCGTCCTCGGCCTGCGCACGGCGAAGCTTCCGAGTCGTGCGCTGGCGATCGGGCTGGACCTGACCGTCGAGCTCGCCGCACTGCTGGTGTGCACCCTGACGCTCAGCGTCGCCCTCGTCGACCTCGACCCGGCGGCCCTCGCCGCCCTCATGATCGGGCTGACCGTCTTCTTCATGGTCGCGGTGCCCGTCATGGTCGAGACCTTCACCCGCGGGCGCTCGCTCGGAAAGGCGGCCCTCGGTCTGCGCGTGGTGCGCGCCGACGGCGGGCCGGTGCGGTTCCGCCAGGCGCTGGTCCGCGCCCTGGTGGGCTTCTTCGAGATCATCGTGCTGAGCGGTGTGCCGGCGGCCATCTGCTCCGCGGTGTCGGCGGACGGCCGGCGGCTGGGCGACGTCTTCGCCGGGACGCTGGTGGTCCGCGAGCGCGTCCCGGGCGCCAGCGGTGCCGCGGCGGCGCTGCCGCCGGTGCACCCGCAGCTGCTGCAGGCCATCGGCGGCGAGCTGGTCGCCCTGGACCTCTCCGCCGTACCGGAGCCGCTCTGGCTGGCGATCCGGCAACTGCTCGGCCGGGTGGGCCAGCTGGACCCGGCGGTCGCGCACCAGATGTCGGCCCGGCTCGCCGACGACCTGGCCGCCCGCACCGGCCATCCGGTCCCGTACGGACTGCACCCGGCGGCGTACCTCGGAGCGGTGCTGACCGAGCGGCAGCGGCGCGAGTGGACCCGGGCCCAGAGCCAGGCGTTCCAGCAGGCCCAGCCCGGCCCGACGCTGACGATGCCCCAGATGCCCCAGGTGCTCCAGGCGCCCCAGATGCCTTCGATGCCCCAGTCCCCGGTGCAGGCCCCGGCCCCTGCCACCGCGCCCGCCCCCGCCGCACCGGCCGCACCCACCCCCCAGCCGGCCACCGGCCAGACCACCGGCCCGGCCACCCCGCCGGCCGGCAGCACCGGCTTCGTACCGCCCGCCTGAGCCCCGCGCTACCCGCCGAACTCCGCCGGCCAGGCGTTCGGCGGCGACTCCAGCTCCTCCAGCTCCACCCCGGCCGCGGCCAGCACCACGTCTCCCGCCAGGTGCACCACCTGCTGCTCGCCCGTCTCCAGGTCCGCCACCTGGTACCGCTCGACCAGCAGCGGGCCGGTGTCCGTCTCGTGGGTGTCCACGCCCTCCAGCAGCCAGCCCTGGTCGAAGGTGCGCGGAGCGAGCACCGGCTCCGTGAACGCGACCAGGCGCACCCGCGCGCTCGCCCCCTCCCGCAGCCGCAGCAGCCGCGCCGTGGCGACCAGGAAGCCGGGCGAGCGGCCCGTGAAGCCGTGGGCGCGGTCGTGCCCCTCCGCCGCGTCCTCCCCGGCCGGGTCGGCCGCGGCGGTGCGCACCCAGGCCACGCCGTCCACCGCACCGCCGCGGACCTGCCAGCCGCCGGCCCGCAGCTCCATCCGCAGCGGTCGGGCCCGCGAGTCCAGCGTCAGGTCGCACGTGCCGAGCACCTGTCCCTCCGGCCCGTACGTCTTGGAGACGTACCGCCAGCCGGCCGCACCGGGCGCGCAGCTGAAGCGCTCCTCGCCGAGCAGCACGTGGTCATGGGTGTCGTGGAGCGAGTACCGGCCGTTGGGCATGCCCGAAGCCTACGTCGACGATCTCCGCCGACCGGCATGCAACGTCCGGGCGGGCGGCCGCATTAGAGGGGGGACGGCGCGCAACCGCGCCGCTGGTTCGGGAGGAAAGGGGGCGGGGATGGCGAAGCAGGCACGCGACACGGAGTTCACCAAGTACGTGGCTTCGAGGAGCGGCTGGCTGCGGAAGGTCGCCTATCTGCTGTGCGGGGACTGGCATCGGGCCGACGACCTGGTCCAGGAGGCCATCACCAAGCTGTACGTGAACTGGGCGCGGGCCGGCCGGGTGGAGAACCTGGACGGCTACGCCCGCACGGTGCTGGTGAACACCTTCCTCGCCGAGCAGCGCTCGCCGTGGTGGCGGCGGACCAGCCGGAGCGGGAGCGCCCCGGACGCCGAGGCCGTGGCCGTCGACCTCGACGCGTCGCTCGACCTCCGGCAGGCGCTGGCCGCCCTGCCACCGCGGCAGCGCGCCACCGTGGTGCTGCGCTACTACTGCGACCTGACGGTCGACCAGGCCGCCGAGGCGATGGGCTGCTCCTCGGGCAACGTCAAGAGCCAGACCGCGCGGGGGCTGGACACCCTCCGCCGCACCCTCACCGTCCGCCCCGTCGCCGCAGAGAGGACGCCATGACCGGCAACGAGCACCCCGACCTGGCCGAGCAGTTGGTCGCCCTGGCGGACGAGCCCGCCCCGGCGGCCGGGTACGACCCGGGCCGGGCGATGGCGCGGGGCCAAGCCGTGCTGCGCCGCCGGCGGCGGACGGCGATCGGAGCCGTGGCCGCCGCGACCGCCCTGGTGATCGGCGGCACGCTGCTGTTGGCCCCGGCCGGCAGCACCGCTCCCGCCACGCCCGCGGTCGCCCCGACCGTGACGGTGTCCTCGACCGCGTCGCCGAGCGCCACTCCGAGCGCCGCACCGACCCGGTCCGGGGTGGACCCGCTCACCACCGAGGTCCGGTTCGGCTGGCTGCCGGACTGGGTCGGCGGCAACAGCGGGATCGGCTACGAGACGGGGTACCACGGAATCTTCGCCGAGGCCCGCGGCAAGGGCCAGACGGCCCCGCGCATCCTGCTCAGCCTGTACCCGGCCGGCCCCGAGCCGGAGATCGAGCAGGGCCCGGGCGAGAAACGCGAGAAGGTGGCGACGACGCCCGTCAACGGTCAGCCGGCGTTCTGGCTGGTCGACCCGCAGGAGCAGCCCGGCAAGTCGGAGCGCCAGCTGCGCTGGAAGACCCCGTCGGGCCGGTGGGCGATGATCCGGGCCTACGGCGGCCGGGCGGAGGACCTCGCCGACGACGTGCTGCTCCGGGTGGCGGCCGGGGCCGAGTACGGGAAGTGGAACGTCCCGCTGCCGGTGAGGTTCGCGCCGCTGCCGAAGGTGTTCGAGGCGACGGACGTGATGCTCTCGAAGCCGTCCACGTGGGACGGCGCGCTCCCCTGGCAGCTGTGGCTGATGTTCCAGTTCGAGGGCAAGAACGTCTCGGTGAACATGGAGCCGGTCGGCCCCGGGCCCAGCCCCTCCCCCACCGGGACGGACGGCTCGCCCTACACCGACCCGAACCCGCCGGTCTGCCGGGAGGAGAAGCAGATCCGGGTCTGCGTGGCCGCGAGCGCGGGCGTCGCGCCGTCGTTGGAGCAGATCGGCGGTACGGAGGGCCTGCTCTCCCGCACCGAGGTGCTGGGGGTGGACGAGAGCACCTGGACCACCGACGTCCTGCGTCCCTGATCCCGGGCCCGGACGCGCCGGTGGCCGGCACCCCGCCCAGGGGTGCCGGCCACCGGCGTTCGATCAGCGCGTCCGGACCGGTGTCCGGACCGGCGCGTCCGGATCAGTAGCGGTACTGCTCCGGCTTGTACGGGCCCTCGACCGGGACGCCGATGTAGTCGGCCTGCTCCTTGGTCAGGGTGGTCAGCTTCACGCCCAGCGCGTCGAGGTGCAGGCGGGCGACCTTCTCGTCCAGGTGCTTCGGCAGCACGTAGACGCCGATCGGGTACTGCGCGGTCTTCGTGAACAGCTCGATCTGAGCGATCGTCTGGTTGGCGAAGGAGTTGGACATCACGAACGACGGGTGGCCGGTCGCGTTGCCCAGGTTCAGCAGGCGGCCCTCGGAGAGCACGATGATGGTGCGGCCGTCCGCCTTGCGCCACTCGTGGACCTGCGGCTTGACCTCGGTCTTCACGACGCCCGGGAGCTTCGCGAGGCCGGCCATGTCGATCTCGTTGTCGAAGTGGCCGATGTTGCCGACGATGGCCTGGTGCTTCATCCGCGCCATGTGGGAGGCCAGGATGATGTCCTTGTTGCCGGTGGTGGTGATGAAGATGTCGGCCGTCTCGACGACGTCCTCCAGGGTGGCGACCTGGTAGCCGTCCATCGCCGCCTGGAGCGCGCAGATCGGGTCGATCTCGGTGACGATGACGCGGGCGCCCTGGCCGCGCAGCGACTCGGCGCAGCCCTTGCCGACGTCGCCGTAGCCGCAGACGACCGCGACCTTGCCACCGATCAGGACGTCGGTGGCGCGGTTGATGCCGTCGATCAGCGAGTGGCGGCAGCCGTACTTGTTGTCGAACTTCGACTTGGTGACCGAGTCGTTGACGTTGATCGCCGGGAACAGCAGCTTGCCGTCGCGGTGCATCTCGTACAGGCGGTGGACACCGGTGGTGGTCTCCTCGGTCACGCCCTTGATGGTGGCGGCGACCTCGGTCCACTTGTTCGGGGTCTCGGTCAGGGTGCGGTTGAGGAGCTCCAGGATGATCCGGAACTCGTCGTTGTCCGCGGTGGCCGGGTCCGGCGCGGCGCCGGCCTTCTCGAACTCGACGCCCTTGTGGATCAGGAGGGTGGCGTCACCGCCGTCGTCCAGGATCATGTTCGGGGTCTGGCCGTTCGGCCAGGTGAGCGCCTGCTCGGTGCACCACCAGTACTCCTCCAGGGTCTCGCCCTTCCAGGCGAAGACCGGCACGCCCTGCGGGTTCTCCGGGGTGCCGTTCGGGCCGACCGCGATGGCGGCGGCGGCGTGGTCCTGGGTGGAGAAGATGTTGCAGGAGCACCAGCGGACCTCGGCACCGAGGGCCGTCAGGGTCTCGATCAGCACGGCGGTCTGCACGGTCATGTGCAGCGAGCCGGTGATGCGGGCGCCGGCCAGCGGCTGGGACTCGGCGTACTCGGCGCGGATCGCCATCAGGCCGGGCATCTCGTGCTCGGCGAGCTGGATCTCCTTGCGGCCGAACGGGGCCAGGGAAAGGTCGGCGACCTTGAAGTCACCGGTGATGTCGGTCGACATGCGTCTGCTCCTCGCGGATGGGGTGGGGCATGGCCAAGGTCCTCGGGTGCGTCGCGGCAGGGCGGGGCCGCACGGGTGCGCGGCAACGCCGGGGCCACCGGAACGGAATGCGATGCACCGGTGCCCTGCTGCTCAGCACAAACCGTCGGAGGACCTCTCTCCCTCAATCGGTGCGCGCCCCCGGTGGGGGACGGGCCGCCGATCGACCGCCATCAGCAGCGACGTTCTGGCTCTGGAGACGAATCTACACCGGCGGCCCTTGAGTCAGCCTCGCGTTGGACCTTTTCGGCCGGGCGCGGCTCAGTGCGCGCCGGGCGGCGGGCCGCCGGGGGTGGCGAACGGGTCCTCGCCCGCGGCCTCCTTCTCGGCGCTGTAGATGTCCGGCTCCAGGTAGATGACGCGGGCGATCGGGACGGCCCGGCGCACCCGCACCTCGGCGGCGTCGATGGCCTCCGCCACCTGGGTGGCGGTGTCCTCCGCGTTGACCGCGATCTTGGCGGCGACCAGCAGCTCCTCGGGGCCGAGGTGCATGGTGCGCATGTGGATCACCCGGGTGACGGTGTCGTGGTCGACCAGCGCGTCGCGGATCTCGGCCACCACTTCCTCGTGGGCGGACTCGCCGATCAGCAGCGACTTGGTCTCCACGGCCAGCACCAGCGCGATGGCGATCAGCAGGACGCCGATCGAGATCGTGCCGACGCCGTCCCAGACCGCGTCACCGGTGATCACGGTCAGGCCGACACCGAACAGCGCCAGCACCAGGCCGATCAGCGCGCCGGTGTCCTCCAGCAGGACGACCGGCAGCTCCGGCGCCTTGGCCCGGCGGATGTAGGCCGGCCAGCCGTGCCCGACCTTGTCCTTGACCGCCTCGCGGAAGGCGGTGAAGAAGGACCAGGCCTCCAGCAGGATCGCGAAGACCAGCACGCCGACCGGCCAGTACCAGTTCTCCAGCTCGTGCGGGTGGACGATCTTCTCGTAGCCCTCGTAGACGGCGAACATGCCGCCGACGCTGAACAGCACGATCGAGACCAGGAAGGCGTAGACGTAGCGCTCGCGCCCGTACCCGAACGGGTGCTCGGGGGTGGCCCGCCGCTGGGAGCGCTTGCCGCCGACGAGCAGCAGCACCTGGTTGCCGGAGTCGGCGAGCGAGTGGACGCCCTCGGCCAGCATCGAGGAGGACCCGGAGAACGCGAAGGCCACGAACTTGCCGACCGCGATGCCCAGGTTCGCGGACAGGGCCGCCACCAGGGCCTTGGTACCGCCTTCGGTGCTCATGCTCGGGAGGATCCCTCCGCCGGGGGCGTGCAGCCCGCGCTCGTCTCGGTCGTGCGCAGGCCGGGCCGGGCCGACCTGCGGCAGGAGGCGTCGGCCCGTCGCCGCGTCACCGCGTCGCCGTCGTGCCCGTCGGGGCCGCCGAGTCCTGTCGAGCGCATACGGTACCCGGCCCGCCGGACCGCGATCAGGACTGCGCCGCCGCGAGCCCGAGGTAGACGGCGGCGAAGTCGGTCAGCGCGACGAGGTCGGTCAGCGCGTGCAGCGGCTCGGACCGGGCGCTGGCGTACTCGGTGAGCCGTACGTCGTGGGCCGCGGCCAGCCGGTGCGCGCGGCTCGCGCCGAAGCTGCGCGGGCCCTCGTCGTCGGCCGGCACCTCGGCCGGGCCGGCGTCCTCCCCGCCGTCGTCGTTCCGCCCCGCCGCCCCACCGGACCCACCGGCACCTCCTGCACCGTTCGCCGCCGGGACGTGCCGCAGCAGCAGCACCTGGAGGTGCAGCGGGTCCGGCTCCTCGACCCGGTCACGGAAGAAGTCGTCCGGGTCGGCGCCGGCGCCGAGCTGCCCGGTGAACATGCCGCGGTGCGCGACGAGCGCCTGCGGCAGCAGCCCGGACAACGCCGGGCGGCCGGCCCGGTCGGCGAGCTGGGCGGCGAACCGGACGGCGGCCGCCCCGGCCACCGGGCCCTCGGCCCAGAGCAGCGGGACGGTGCCGGCCAGCCGGGCGGCCAGGCCCTTGGCCGGGTTGGTGTACGCGGCGGCGTCCGGGCGGCAGCGGACGGCGGTCGCGTCCAGCAGGTCGGCGGCGGCGTCCAGCGCGTCGTACCGGAGCTGGGTGACGCCGAGCTTCTGGGCGAGTGCCAGCAGCGGGGTGAGGTGGGCCCAGAGCGCCGCCGGGTCCTCGGCCGGCAGGTCCGGCTCGGTGCCCGGGCCGGCCGGGGGCCGGCCGTCCTCGGGCAGGTGCGCCGGCACGTACGGGAGCGGGAGCCCGCGCACCTGGAGGGCGGCGGCGGCCAGCGGGCTGCCGGCCGGGGCGGTGACGACGATGGCGCAGCCGCGCGCGTACGCCTGCTCGGCCAGGGCGATCAGGCCCCGCTCGCCGCCGTCGGCGGAGCTGATCACCAGCAGGTCGAGCGGTCCGGCCCAGCCGGGGAGCTGCCAGGCCAGGCCGGCGGTGAAGGCGGCCGGTGCGGCGCTCCGGTCGCCGCGCGGGACCGGCTCGGCGTCGCCCGGGGGCAGCGTGGCGACCAGGCTGGCGGTGCCGGCCAGCGCGGCGAGCACCTCACCCGCGGTCAGGGCGCTGCCGTGGCCGGCGACCAGGACGGCGCGCGGGCGGCCGTCGGGGCGAAGCTCGTCGACGCCGGCCGCGCCGGCCAGGCGCAGCGAGGTGCGGACCCGCGCACCGGCGCCGGCCAGGGCGAGCAGGGCGCGGTCGTGGTCGGCACGCTGGAGGGCGGCCGGGTCGTCGAGCAGGGTGTCGTCGAGCATGCGGCGGGCCTCCGGCTGCTGGCTGGGCGCTGAGGGGCTGCGGGGTGGGGGCGCAGGTGTCCCGCCCCCCAGGATCAGGCCGGGCGGCGGGCCTCGTCCACCAGCAGCACCGGGATGCCGTCGCGGACGGGGTACGCCAGGCCGCAGTCCGCGCCGGTGCAGACCAGCTCGGGGTGGTCCTCGGTGCCGCCCTCGGTGAGCGCGGCCCGGCACTGCGGGCAGACCAGGATCTCCAGCAGGAAGGATTCGAGCTTCATGGCGTTCGGGCTCCCAGTCTCGGATGGCGGGGTGTCGGAGGGGCGGCACGGCGGTGCCCCGGCCGAGAGGAAACCCTACCGGCCGGGGCACCGGGGCCGTGCGTCAGGCGCGGACGACGGCGAGGACGCCGTCGCGCAGCTCCGCCATCTTCGCCGGGTCCTTGGCCTCGACGTTGAGGCGCAGCAGCGGCTCGGTGTTGGAGGCCCGCAGGTTGAACCACCAGTCCGGCCCGGCCACGGTGAGGCCGTCCAGCTCGTCCACCGTGGTGCCCTCCAGGCCGGCGTAGGCGGCGCGGACGGCGGCGGAGCGGTCGGCCTGGTCGGCGACGGTGCTGTTGATCTCGCCGGAGGCGGCGTAGCGGTCGTACTCGGCGGTGAGCGCGGAGAGGGTGCCCTCCTGGCCGCCGAGCGCGGCCAGCACGTGCAGCGCGGCGAGCATGCCGGTGTCGGCGCGCCAGAAGTCGCGGAAGTAGTAGTGCGCGGAGTGCTCACCGCCGAAGACGGCGTCGGTCTCGGCCATCTCCTGCTTGATGAACGAGTGGCCGACCCGGGTGCGGACCGGGTTGCCGCCGAGCTCGCGGACCACCTCGGGGACGGTCCAGGAGGTGATCAGGTTGTGGATGACGGTCGGCTCGGCCTCGCCGGCGGCCTGGGCACGGGCGATCTCGCGGGCCGCGACCAGGGCGGTGATCGCGGACGGGGAGACCGGCTCGCCGCGCTCGTCCACGACGAAGCAGCGGTCGGCGTCGCCGTCGAAGGCGAGGCCGATGTCGGCGCCGACCTCGCGGACCTTGGCCTGCAGGTCGACCAGGTTCTTCGGGTCGAGCGGGTTGGCCTCGTGGTTGGGGAAGGTGCCGTCCAGCTCGAAGTACATCGGGACGAGGTCGATCGGCAGGCCGTCGAAGACGGTCGGCACGGTGTGGCCGCCCATGCCGTTGCCGGCGTCGACGGCGACCTTGAGCGGGCGGATCGCGGTGAGGTCGACGAGGCCGAGCAGGTGGTCGGCGTAGCCGCGCAGGGTCTCCTCGGTGGAGAGGGCGCCGGGCTTCACGTCCTTGGCCGGGACGGTGACGGTGTCGTCCTCGGCGGTCCAGGACTCGACCAGTTCGCGGATCTCGGCCAGGCCGGTGTCCTGGCCGACCGGGGCGGCGCCGGCCCGGCAGAGCTTGATGCCGTTGTACTGGGCCGGGTTGTGGCTGGCGGTGAACATCGCGCCGGGCAGGTCCAGCTTGCCGCTGGCGTAGTAGAGCTGGTCGGTCGAGCAGAGGCCGATCTCGACCACGTCGGCGCCGTAGGCGGCCGCGCCCTCGGCGAAGGCCCGGCTGAGCGACGGCGAGGAGGGCCGCATGTCGTGGCCGACCACGATCGCGGTCGCTCCGGTGACCTGCGTGAACGCGGCGCCGAAGGCGCGCGCGAGGCTCTCGTCCCACTGGTCCGGGACCACGCCTCGTACGTCGTACGCCTTCACGAGCTGCTTGAGGTCGCGCACTGCGGCTCCACCCTGGTTCTCTGTCTGAATCGGCGGGCTGGTCGCCCATGGTCACGATACGTCCGCGGACGGCGCCGCTCGGCACCCGGACAGGGGGGCAGCGTACCGGCAGGCGGAGAACGGCCGGTTCGGGGCGGGGTGCGGGGTGCGGGTCAGTTGTCGGGCGAGCGCAGCACCCGCAGGTGTCCGCGGCGGCCCGCCTCGGTGGACTCGCCCTCGGGGGACCGGCCCTGACGGGGGGTCTGCGGGCGCGCGGCCTCGCGGACGGCGTTGGCGAGCGCTTCGAGGTCGTCGCTGCTGCGACGCAGCGGGCCGGCCTCGGCGGCGAGCCGGACCACCTCCCAGCCGCGCGGGGCGGTGAGGCGCTCGGCGTGCTCGGCGCAGAGGTCGTAGCAGTGCGGCTCGGCGTAGGTCGCGAGCGGGCCGAGGACGGCGGTGGAGTCCGCGTAGACGTACGTCAGCGTCGCGACGGCCGGCCGGCCGCACGCGGTCCGCGAACAACGACGTACAGAGCTCACGAGGGTGGACGGTACAGCACTCCTCGCCGGGGAGCGAAGACCGCCTGTCCGGAGGGTGTGCCGTGTCGCGCTCCGCGCGCCGTCCGTGCGCCCTCCGCCCCGGGCGATTCCCCTCCGGAGTGGTCCACTTCCGACCGTCCAAGGACTACCCTCGGCAGTGATATGGACAGCTCTGCACCGCAGTCATCGACGGGACCTTCGCGCCGCCCCCGGCACCGCGACCGGCACGGCCGGGGTCTGCGCGGCCCGCTGGCGCCTCCGCAGGTGCCGATCTCGCTCACCCGCTCCGAGTTGTTCGACGACTACGTGCGCGAGTCGGTGGAACGGCTGGAGCGGCGCTGGCCGCAGCTGATCGAGGTGGAGTTCGCCGTCCAGGAGGTGCCGCTGCAGGAGGCGGACGGCCCGGACGCGGACGGCGGCGTGCCGCTGGGCCGGGTGTCGCCCGGGCGCCAGGGGCGGAAGAGCCAGATCGTGGTGTACCGGCGGCCGGTGGAGATCCGGGCGAAGTCGCGCGAGGACCGCGCGGCGCTGGTGCACGAGATCCTGATCGAGCAGGTGGCGGAGCTGCTGGGGCTCTCGCCGGACGCCATCGACCCCCGCTACGACGAGGACTGACCCGGGGACCGGCGCGGCGCGGGCAGTGCGTCCGCCCGTACGCCCGAGGGGCGGCACCCGGTGGCCCGGGTGCCGCCCCTCGGCGTCGGTACGCACGGTCAGCGCAGGACGATGCCCGGATCCTGGGCGGCCTGCGGCACCTTGACGGTGCTGCGGTCGTCGCGCAGCGACTGGACGGTGAACATCGGAACGTCCTTGGTGGTGATCGCGAGCATCCGGGCGGCCACGACCGGACCGCCGGAGACGGTCTCCACGGTGAGCGCGAAGGCGTCCTTCAGGCCGGCCGGCTCGGGCGCCGGGAGGGCGACCGTGCCGCCGGCCGGCAGCTGGACCTCCTTGGTGGCGGGGGTGCCGCCGCCGCTTCCCGCCGAGGCGGTGACCCGGACGGTGGCGGCCTCGCCGGTGGAGGTCAGGAAGAGCGTCGACGCGCCGCCGCCGCGGTTGTCGGCCACGGTGGCCCGGGCGCCGACCGGGACGGTGCCGGAGAGCCAGGCGGCGTCCGACTTGCCGTTCTGGGCGGCGCGGTCGACCCGCAGGCCGGCCACGACCGGGGTGGGGTGCTTGTCGTCGGTGGGCGACAGCCGCAGGCCGGCGACCTCGTCGCGGGTGACCTTGCCGAGGTCGACCGAGGCCACCATGCCGGCCTTGACGTGGATCGACTCGTTGCCGGCCGGGGTGAACCAGCCGTTCTTGCCGGAGAGCTGGATCTTCAGGTCGGCGTCGTCCTCCGGCGGCGCCCAGACCACCAGGTGGGCGCCGGCGGTGTCGGCGGGCAGGCCGGGCATCACCTGGGTGGGAGCCGGGTCGGCGGAGGCGGGCACCCAGTCGGCGCCCTTGTTGCCGTCGGCGGCGTGCAGCGCGGCGCCGACCCGGCCGCTGCGGACGACCACGTGCACGGCGAGGTCGGCGACCTGGCCCTTGCTGATGGTCGGCAGCAGGATCGACTGCGAGCTGCCGGGAGCGACCGTGATGCCGTTGGCGGCGTCGTTCTCGATCAGACCCTTGTCGCCGTAGAGCTTGATGTCGACGACGGCGGCGGTCGCCTCGGGGTTGACCAGGCTGACGTAGTCGGTGCGGTTCTCGGCGGTGCTGGCGCCGGCGAACCAGAAGCTGGTGCCGGCCGGGGTGCAGGTGATGCCGGAGAGCCCCAGGCCGCGCTGCTCGGTGACGGTGGTGGTCTGGGTGACCGTGAAGCCGGGGGCGAAGGCGCCGGTGGCGACGGCCCCGGTGCCGGGGGCGGTGTCCCCGTTGGCGGCGGGGGCGACCACCGGGGTGCCCGGCTTGGCCAGGGTCAGCCGGGCGTCGGCGGGCGCGCCGCCCTTGTCCGCGGCGGGCTTGCCGGTGGCGGCCGGCGCGGGCGCCGACGACGGAGCGGCGGAAGGCGTGGCCGAGGGCGCGGTGGTCGGCGGGGTGGCCGGCGCGGCCGCGTCGGAGATCCAGCCCGCCCCGGCCGCCGCACCCTCGCCGGCGGCGCCGCCGGGCGGGGTGTACGCGGTGAGGCTGGTGGAGCCGGTCAGGCTCTGGAGCGGCTGCGGGCAGACCACGGCCGTCCGCTCGACCTGCGCCGAACTCGCGGCGCCCTGGTCGGCGCCGGCCGGGGTGGCCGGCGGGCGCAGCTCGGCGATGCCGAACACCACGGCGAGCACGGCGGCGGCGGCCAGCAGCGACTGGGTGGTCTTCGTGCCCCCGGAGCCGCCCCCGAAGGAGCCGCCCCGGGCGCCGGGGGCCGCGGCGCCGGTGCTCCCGTACGCCCCGGGACCGTCCGTCTCCTCGGCGCCGTCGAAGGCGTCGTCGAAGGTGCCGTCGGCGGGGCCCAGGGGCTCGTCGGCGGCCTTCGACCGCCTCGTGAACGCGGGCTTCTTCATCGCGGGTCAGCTCCCCGATCCGTGGTGGTGCGGGTACCGGCCCGGCCCGTTGGTGTGGTCCGGGTCATTCGGGTCGTAGTAGGGCTCGCCCTGCGGCTGCCCCGGCACCCACGGCTGGGCCCCGTCCTGCTGGTAGGGGGTGTAGCCGTACTGCGGGTCCTGCGGGTACTGCTCGTAGCCCGGCTGCCCGCCCTGCGGGTAGCCCTCCGGCTGGTAGCCCCCGGTGGCGTCGTAGCCCTGGCCGCCGCCGTACGGAGCGGCCGCCGGCTGCTGGGCGTAGGGGTCGTACTCGTAGCTGTACGGGTCGCCCTGCTGGTAGGCCTGGTAGGGGTCGGCGTACGGCTCGGCCTCCTGGGCGGCCGCGGCCGCGTGGACCGGCTCGACCGGCGGTGCACCGGCGGGCTGCTGCGGGATCGCGCCCGGCGCGCCCTCGTACACGCCGCCGTCGCCGTCGCCGGGCTCGCCGCCCTCGCGCTCGGCCATCCGGCGGGCCCGGCGGCTGCCCGGGGCGGGCGCCTGCGCCTGGGCGGCGGCCGCCAGCGCGGCGGCGGCGACCACCTCCTCCGGCAGGTCGTCGTCCTTGTGGCTGCGGCGGCCGGGCAGGGCCAGCACCAGGACGGTGAGGCCGAGCAGCGCCTGGGCCCAGATCCAGCCGGTGTGCGCCAGGCTGCCCTCCCGGGTGACGACCAGGCGGCCGGCCCCGGCGGGGAGCTTGAAGCCCTGTGCCCAGCCGTCGACGGTGACCGACTCCAGCGCGGTGCCGTCCAGGGTGGCCTTCCACTCGGGGGCGGCGACCTCGGCGAGGCGCAGCACCCGGCCGTCGGGGCCGGCCGGGACGGCGGTGTCGATGTCGCGCTCGCCGGCCGGGACCGCCACGGGGGTGGCGCCGGGGGCGGTGACCATGGCGCGGGTCGCCGGGGTGCCGGTGACCTGCCAGAGCGCGGCGCCGCCGTCCTGGTTGGCCTTGACCAGGCCGGGGGTGGTGTCCAGGACGTCCTTGAAGGCGGCGATCGCCGGCTTGTCCACCAGCACGTAGGCGATGCCGTAGCCGGCCAGGGCGCTGGCCTGGTCGGCGCCGGAGCCGGCCAGCAGGCTGCCGACGACCTTGCTCAGGCCCTCGGTGGTGCCGGTGGCCGGGTCCACGGTGGACTCGGCCTGGCCGAGCGTCAGCCCGGCGCCGCGCACCAGCGTGTAGCGGACCGAGCCGCCCTTGGGGTCGCCGGTGACGGCGAGGGTGCGGGAGCGGTCGGTGGTGCCGGCCTCCTCCGCGATGAAGGCGGGCACCTGGGCGGACCCGCCCCGCTGCAGCGGGCCGTCGGCGCCGGTGACGGCCCACCAGACGGCGGTGCCGATCGGGGCCAGCACGGCGGCGGCCACCACCAGCGCGGCGACCGGCTGGCGCCAGCCGAAGGCGATGCCGGCCACGCGGGCGTTGGCGCCGTCGGCGCCGATCGCGGCGGCGGCCAGCAGGGCGACGCCGGCCAGCAGGGAGGCCGGGCCGGACCACGCGGGCACGGCCGGGCCGCCGGAGGCGGGGGTCACCGAGAGGCCGGCCACCGCGACCGTGAAGACCAGGCCGGCGCCGGCCGCGCCCCAGGCCGCCAGCACCGCGCGGCGGCGGTCGGCGCGCAGCAGGGCGGCCAGCGCGGCGAGCACGATGCCCGCCGAGAGCCAGACCGGCGGCACGCCGGCGCCGCCGGGGTTGACCAGAACCAGGCCGAGCGCGCTCGCGCCGCCGCCGTGCAGCCCGGGCAGGCCGGCCTCCATGAGCAGCCGCTGGGGGTGCGTCAGCACCTGCAGCGACCAGGGCGCGAGCACCAGCACCGGGACGGCGAGGATGACCAGGACGCGCAGCCCGAGCAGGCGCAGCGCGGTCCCGCCGGAGCCGAAGGCCCCGCCGCGCACCACCGCGGCGACCAGCGCGGCCAGGCAGAGCGGTACCGCCAGCGCCCAGGCCAGCGGGACGAAGGCGGTGGCCAGGGTGAGCAGCAGGACGGTCATCCAGACCGGGCGCCAGCCGGGCCGGGCGCCCTTGGCGGCGCTCTCGGCGCGGATGCCGAGGCCGGCGGTGATCGCGGCGGCACGGGCCAGCGGCGGCAGCAGCACGGCGAGGACGGCGGTGCCGATCCGGCCCTGGGCGAGCGCGCCGGTGGCGGCGGGCAGCAGCGCGTACGCGGCGGCGGCCCAGGCGCGGACCAGCTTTGAGTCGATCAGCGGCCGGGAGACCAGGTAGGCGCTGACGGCGGCGAGCGGCACAGCGAGGACGACCAGCAGGGTGACCGCGAGGTCGGCGTGGTCGAACAGCATCCAGGAGAGCACCGCCAGCACGCCGAGGTAGGGCGGGGCGGCGGCGGTGGAGCCGGTGCCGACGGGGTGCCAGGCGTCCGCGTACATCGACCAGAGGCCGCCGGCGCCGCCGGTGGCGGGCAGCAGCGCGCCGCCGAAGAGCTCGCCGCTGCCGAGCAGGCTGCGGCAGGCGACCAGGGCGAAGACCAGCAGGGCGGCGAACAGCACCGGGGCCGGGCGCCTGGCCAGCTTCTTGATCAGCGCGAACTGCTCGACGACCAGGTCCTCGGCGTCCTCGTCGCCCGGTCCGGCCTCGACCGAGCCGTGCCGTCCGGCGCCGGCGTCGTCACTGCCTCCGATGCCGAGCGAGCTGATGACGCCCTCGACGGCGAGCCGGGCGGTGGCGCCGGGCGCCGGGAAGAGCGAGCGGTCGTCGAGCGCGTCGGCGGCCCTGGTCCGGGAGCGGCGTGTGCGGGCGGCCAGCAGCCGGGGCAGCCGGATCAGCTCGTGGCCGAGGCCGGCGAGCTCGTCGAAGGCCTGCTTCGGGTCCTTGCCGAGGAGGTTGGTGACGACCCGCAGCAGGGTGCCGAGCACCAGCCGGAGCAGGACGTAGGGGAAGAGCACGCCCTTGGAGTTGGCGAGCAGCGTGTAGACGGCGCCGGCCTTGTCCACCCGGTGCGGGTGGGAGGAGGCGCAGTCGATGGCGCGGCGTTCGCGACTGGCCGCCTCGGCGTGCCGCAGCACGGCGTCGGGGGCGATCACCACGCGGTGGCCGGCGGCGTTGACCCGCCAGCAGAAGTCGGCGTCGTCGCGCATCAGCGGCAGCGCCTTGTCGAAGCCGCCGAGCTCCTCGAAGACGTCGCGGCGCACCAGCATGCCGGCGGTGGAGACGGCGAGCACCGGGCGGACCTGGTCGTGCTGGCCCTGGTCCTGCTCGCGGCGGTCGAGGCCGGTCCAGCGGCGGCCGGAGCGGGCGATGGTGACGCCGACCTCCAGCAGCTGGCGGCGGTCGTACCAGCTGCGCAGCTTGGGGCCGACCACGGCGGCGCTGGGGGTGGAGTCGGCGACCTGGAGCAGGCGGCGCAGGGCGTCGGTCTGCGGCTCGCAGTCGTCGTGGAGCAGCCAGAGCCATTCGACGGGCTGGGTCTCGCGGGGGCCGCCGCGGCCGAGGTCGTCCTCGTGGCCGAGCGGGTCGCCGAAGTCGTCCCAGCCGCCGGTGACCGGGTCGTACCCGGAGGGGTCGAGCCGGTAGGAGAGGTCCTCCGGGCGCAGCGGCGGGCTGTTGAAGACGGCCTCGGCGACGGCGGTGCCGAAGCCGGCGCGGCGGCTCAGGACGGTCGGGCCGCTCTCGGGCAGCCAGTCGGCGAGGGTGTCGGCGAGCAGCTGCGGGGAGTTGTCGGTGGAGCCGGTGTCGACGGCGAGCACCCGCTGGACCTGGCGGTCCTGGCCGAGCAGGCCGGCCAGGGCCTGCGGCAGCCAGCGGGCACCGTCGTGCGAGACGATCACGGCGGTGACCAGGTGACGCGGGTAGGCGGGCGGCCTGGCAGCGGTGAAGCCGCTCTGGTGGCTGTAGACGGTCATCGAGTGCGCGGGCCCCAGTTCTCGGTGGACACAGCCGGTGAACGGCAACCGGATGGCGCACCACACTAACGGCTCCGGATGGCGCCTTCGTCCGCGGTGCCGTGGAGAGGCTGTGGACGCGGGCTCCCGGGGCGGGGCACGGCGGGGCCCGGGGAACACGAAAGCGCCCCACCACCGCGGTGAGGCGCCCGTAACTGCTCTGCGGTTGTCGAAGGGTCGGCAGGGTCAGCTGGGTCAGGGGCCGACCCGGTCAGACCGCGCTCTTCTTGAGCCGGCGGCGCTCGCGCTCGGAGAGGCCGCCCCAGATGCCGAACCGCTCGTCGTTGGCGAGGGCGTACTCCAGGCACTCGGAGCGGACCTCACAGGCGAGGCAGACCTTCTTGGCCTCGCGGGTGGAGCCGCCCTTCTCCGGGAAGAAGGACTCGGGGTCGGTCTGGGCGCACAGCGCGCGCTCCTGCCAGCCGAGTTCCTCTTCGTCCTCCTCGATGCCGTCACCGATCAACAGCTCAAAGAGCTCGCTCATGTGGCGCGCCTCCTCTGCCCCTATTTGGCGTCCCCGTGGTTGCCGTTGCCTCGTGCGGCCGACGACACGAGTGAAATTACAGTTGCGTCACTCTGGCCCAGTCAAGCCGAGCTCTGGTATTGGGGCCAGGATTCACTCCCCGGCACCAAGCCGTTACGAATAGTGTACATATCCGGACAGATCGGACTTTCCGACCGGATCGCTTCGAACCATCCGCAACCACCCGCCGAGTGACGCGCAGTCACCATCGCAGGCCGGTCATCGGCCTGCCTTCCCGGCGATCTTCTCATCGAAACATAGAGGGTGATTTATCACCCCATCGTGTGGTTCATGCCCTATAAGGCCCGATTGCCCCGGCTCCGGAGTTGACATCGACCCCTCGGGTGCGGTCTCCTTTCCCCCATGTCAGAGTTCGCCAGCCCCCGGAGCGGTTCCGCGCTCCGCCGTGCCGTGAACTCTTGTTGTCGCCTCTGTTCCTGCTGTATCTAGGCGCCCGCGTCCCACCGCGCGCCGCCCAGGAACCACAGAGGCCGCCCGCGATTCCCGCCCCAGGACATCCCGGATCCGGCTGATCCCCGACGAACCAGCCGTAGATCCGAGGACGACTCCCGTGCGAACGACCCGCATCCGCCAGCGCAACCGCGACCGCGACCGCAACAAGGCCGCCCGCCGAGGCCTCGCGCCCACCACCCCGGCCGCCGCTCCCGCCCGCACCGCCCTGCCCTGGGCCGACGGCCTGAGCGACGTCTCCATCGCCGGCGACCCGCTCGCCTTCCCCCACCTGGCCCGCACCGACCTGCCCGGCCACCCCACCACCGTCGCCGGCTACGCCCGGCTGGTCCGCGAGATCGCCGCCGACCGGGCCCGCTGGGAGCCGCTGGTCCGCTACGACGCCCTCACCCGCTGGTACGCCCGGCTGGAGACCGGCCCCGGCTACGAGGTCTGGCTGCTCAGCTGGCTGCCCGGCCAGAGCAGCGGATTCCACGACCACGGCGCCTCCTCGGGCGTGATGACGGTCGTCCGGGGCGAGCTGGTCGAGCGCTCGCTCACCGGCGCGGGCGAGGCGGTGCGCACCCTGCGCCCGGGCGGGCAGAGGGTGTTCTCCTCCGGCTACCTGCACGAGGTGGTCAACGGCGCGCTGGAGCCCGCGGTCTCCATCCACCTCTACACGCCGGGCCTGACCGAGATGAACCAGTACGGCGCCCCGGCAGTCCCCGAGCAGCACCCCGGGCACACCCCGGAGCACACCCCCGAGCAGGCCGAGGCCCGCTGAACACGGGCCCCGGCGCGGTCGGTCGACGGTCGGGCTGACGACCCGTCGCTGCGTGGCAGGATGGGCGCATGCGCATCGTGGCACTGGCAGGCGGGATCGGCGGAGCGCGTTTCCTGCGCGGACTCCGGGAGGCCATCGGTCCGGAGGACGAGATCACCGTCATCGGCAACACCGGTGACGACATCCACCTCTACGGGCTGAAGGTCTGCCCCGACCTCGACACCCTCATGTACACCCTCGGCGGCGGCATCCACGAGGAGCAGGGCTGGGGCCGGGCCGACGAGACCTGGTCGATCAAGGCCGAGATGAAGGAGTACGGCGTCGGGCCGGAGTGGTTCGGCCTCGGCGACCGCGACTTCGCCACCCACCTCGTCCGCAGCCAGATGCTCACCGCCGGGTACACCCTGAGCCAGGTCACCGAGGCGCTCTGCGTCCGCTGGAAGCCGGGCGTGCGGCTGCTGCCGATGAGTGACGACCGGGTCGAGACCCATGTGCGGATCACGGACGAGAACGGCACCCGGGCGGTCCACTTCCAGGAGTACTGGGTCCGGCTGCACGCGGCCGTCGACGCCGAGGCGATCATCCCGGTCGGCGCGGACACCGCCAAGCCGGCGCCCGGGGTGCTGGAGGCCGTCGCCGCCGCCGACGTCATCCTCCTCCCGCCGTCCAACCCCGTCGTCTCGATCGGCACCATCCTCGCCGTGCCCGGCATCCGGGCCGCGATCGCCGCGGCTCCCGCACCCGTCGTCGGCCTCTCCCCGATCATCGGCGGGGCGCCGGTGCGCGGCATGGCCGACAAGGTGCTGGCCGCCGTCAACGTCGAGGCCACCGCGGCGGCGGTCGCGCTGGACTACGGCAGCAGGACGGCGCTGCGAAGCAGCACGGGCGAGGGCGGCGGTGGGCGACGGGAGGGCCTCCTCGACGGCTGGCTGGTGGACACCGCGGACGAGGCGGCGGTCGCCGAGGTCGAGGCCGGCGGGATCGCCTGCCGGTCCGTCCCGCTGCTGATGACCGACGTCGCCGCCACCGCCGAGATGGCCCGGGCCGCGCTCGCCCTCGCCGAGCAGGTGCGGGCGTGAACCCGGCCGCCGTGCAGGTCCTCCCGGTCGAGGGCCTGCCGGAGGTCGACGCCGGCGCCGACCTCGCCGGGCTGATCGCCAAGGCCGGCGCCTACGAGGACGGCGACATCCTGCTGGTCACCTCGAAGATCGTCTCCAAGGCGGAGGGGCGGCTGCAGCACGCCGCCGACCGGGAGTCCGCGATCGACGCCGAGACCGTCCGGGTGGTGGCCCGCCGCGGCCCGGTCCGGATCGTCGAGAACCGCAACGGCTTCGTCATGGCGGCCGCCGGGGTGGACGCCTCCAACACCGCCCCCGGCACCGTCCTGCTGCTGCCCGAGGACCCGGACGCCTCGGCCCGCGCGCTGCGCGCCGGACTCCGGCGGCTGACCGGGCGCCGGCTCGCCGTCGTGGTCACCGACACCTTCGGCCGGCCCTGGCGCAACGGGCTCACCGACGTCGCCATCGGCGCCGCCGGGCTGGACGTGCTGGAGGACCACCGGGGCCGCCGCGACGCCCACGGCAACGAGCTGGCCCTCACCGTCACCGCCACCGCCGACGAGCTCGCCGCCGCCGCCGACCTGGTGAAGGGCAAGGCCACCGGCACCCCGGTCGCCGTGGTCCGCGGCCTCGGCCACCTGGTCACGGCCGAGGACGGCGCCGGCGCCCGGCCGCTGGTGCGCCCCGCCGCCGACGACATGTTCCGGCTCGGCACCTCCGAGGCGCTGCGGCAGGCCGTCACCCTGCGGCGCACCATTCGGGCCTTCACCCCGGAGCCGGTCGACCCGGGCGCCGTCCGGCGCGCCGTCGCCGCCGCGGTCACCGCGCCGGCCCCGCACCACACCACGCCCTGGCGGTTCGTCCTGCTGGAGTCGGCCGGGACCCGGACGGCGCTGCTGGACGCCATGCTCGCCGCCTGGCAGCGCGACCTGCGCGAGCTCGACGGCTGGGACGAAGCCCGGATCGCCCGCCGCACCGCGCGCGGGGACGTGCTGCGCGACGCGCCGTACCTGGTCGTCCCCTGCCTGGTGACGGACGGCTCGCACGACTACCCGGACGCGCGCCGGGCCGCTGCCGAACGCGAGATGTTCACCGTCGCCATCGGCGCCGCCGTGGAGAACTTCCTGGTCGCGCTCACCGGCGAGGGCTACGGCTCGGCCTGGGTCTCCTCCACCATGTTCTGCCGCGACACCGTCCGTGCCGTCCTGGACCTGCCGCCCGCCTGGGACCCGATGGGCGCCGTCGCCGTCGGCCGTCCGGCCGAACCGCCCCGCGAGCGCCCCGAGCGCAGCGCGGACGCCTTCATCGAGGTGCGGTAGCCGCGCGAGCCTGCGGCGTGCCCGCCCGGGTGCACCGGAGCGGGCCCGGCTCACCGGCCCCGGTGGTCGTTGGGGGCGAGGCGCGGGCCGTAGCGGGGGGCGTGGGTGCCGGTGGACAGCAGCAGCCGGCAGAGGCGGTGGCGGTGGGGCCGGTAGGGCTCCAGCAGCGCGAGCATCTGGGCGTCGTCGCTGCGCGGGCGGCCCGCCAGGGCCCAGCCGACCAGGTTGGGTAGGTGGAAGTCGCCCACCGAGACGGCGTCCGGGTCACCGTTGCTGCGTTGCAGCGTCTCGGCGGCCGTCCAGACGCCGATGCCCGGGACGGCGGTGAGCCGGGCGAACGCGGCGGCCTGCTCCATCGCGGAGGCCTCCTCCAGCCGGGGAGCCAGCCGGACGGCGCGCACGACCGTCGCCGAGCGCTTCGGGTCGACGCCCGCGCGGTGCCACTCCCAGCTCGGGACCATCGCCCACTCGCGGGCCGACGGCGCCACCCGCATGCCCTCGGCCGGGCCCGGCGCCGGGGTGCCGAAGTCGCGCAGCAGGGTGCGCCACGCGCGGTACGCCTCGTCGGTGGTGACCTTCTGCTCCAGGATCGCCGGCACCAGTGACTCCAGGACCAGCCCGGTGCTGGTGAGCCGGATCCCGGCCGTCCGCCGCTGGGCGTCCCGCAGCGGGCCGGGCGGCAGGACCAGTCCGGCCGGGTCGTCCTCCGCACCGAGCAGCGCCGGCAGCCGGTCCAGCAGCCACTGCGCGCCCGGGCCCCAGACGCTCGCCTCGACCGCGCCCTCGGCAGGGCGGGCCAGCACCCGCAGGGTGCCGATGCCGGCCGGCGTCCGGGAGGCCCGCCAGACCGCGCCGTCGCCGGTGGTCCGGTATGCCGGGTCGGCCGGGCCACGGCGCAGCGGCAGCAGCGTCCGGGCCACGTCCAGGGGGTAGCCCGGCCGCCAGCGGCGCACCGCCGCCGGCCCGCTCGCGGCCTCGCCCGTCACCACGCGCCTCGCCTCCGCTGTCCGGCTCCACCGCCTTCGTCGACCATGGGGATATGAACGATACGCGGCTGCCGGAGCTGTCCTCCGCGGACGAGAGCGCGGTGCGGGCGCTCTACCACCGGGCGCTGGACGGCTGGAACCTGCAGGACGGCGCGGCCTTCGCCGGTCCGTTCAGCGAGGACGGGGAGGTGATCGGCTTCGACGGCACCCGGCACAGCGGGCGCTCGCTGATCGCCGCCGAGCTGGGGCGGATCTTCGCGGACCACGTGCCGCCCGAGTTCGTCGCCAAGGTGCGGCGGGTCCGCGCGCTCGGCCCCGGCGTGGTGCAGCTGGACGCCGTCGCCGGGATGGTGCCGGACGAGGCCGAGGACATCGACCCGGCCCTCAACGCGCTGCAGACGATGATCGCGGTCAACGCGGGCGCGGGCTGGCGGATCGCGCTGATGCAGACCACCCCGGCGCGCTACGACCTCCGGCCGGACCTCGCCCGGGCGCTGACCGCGGAACTGCGGTCCTTGATCGGGCGAGGTCCGGGGCCGGTGTAGCGAGGGGGCAGCGGGGTGGGGGTGCGGTGACGGGGTCAGCGCCCCTGGAGGTGGGCGGCCCAGGAGCGGATGTCGCCGAGCCGCTGGTAGAGGGCGCCGCCGGGGCAGTCGGTGGCGAAGGCGTCCCGGTGGCCGGAGATGGTGTCGAAGGAGACGACCGTGCCCTTCGGGTAGCGGCTCTGCGAGGAGCCGGAGGTGAGGTCGGTGGTGCCGCCGGCGTCCTGGCCGGTGAGGCCGAGCTTCCAGGCGGCGATCTTGCTGACGCCGTCGACCAGGCTCTGCTCGGGGCTGGTCGAGGTGAAGGTGCCGAGCGCGGCGACGCCCGCGCTGTCGGTGTTGAAGCCGAGGGTGTGTGCGCCGAAGACGGGCTGGTCGACCCCGCCGGCCCGGCCCTCGTAGATGGTTCCGCAGCGGTCGACCAGGAAGTTGTAGCCGATGTCCCGCCAGCCGTTGCTCTGGACGTGGTACTGGTAGATCGCCCGGATCATCTGCGGCGCGTCGCTGCACGCGTAGTCGGTGGCGGTGGCGGTGTGGTGCACGAAGACCGCCCGGACCTGCCCGGTGTAGACGAAGCCCGGGTCACGCAGCGACTCGTCGGCGCCCCAGCCGGCCCGGGTGACGATGCCCGGCCGAGGTGCCTCGTGGTCGGCCCGCCGCGCGGGTGACGATTCGGCCGGAAGGGTGCGCGGGGCGGCGGGTGCCGCGGCGGCGCCGCGACCGGGGTCGACCAGCTCGGCCCGCAGCCCGGCGGGCAGTCCGCGCGGACCGGGGGTGACCTCGACGGCCACGCCGTCGCTGGGGCCGGTCCACAGCGGCGCCGAAGCGCCCCGCGCACCGGACCGGCCGTCGCGCTCGTCGGGCGCGTCCTCGCCGTCGACGTCCAGTTGGTGCCACGCGCTCCAGGTGCCGGTGGCGATGCTGCGGGTCCGGACCCGGACCGAGGCGCCCTCCAGCGAGCCCCGGGGGTCGTCCCAGCTGACCCCGACGAGGGAGAAGGGCTTGGTGGAACGGGTCGAGGACCCGTGCTCGGTGTGGGCGAGCGGCACGGTCGTCACCGATCCGCCACCGGCCGAGGTGTGCCTGGTCGGGGCCGGCTCGGTCGCGGCGCCGACGGCGAGTGGTTGGAGGAGCAGGGCGGCGGTGCAGCCAGCGGCGGCACCGGCGAGAAGTGAGATACGCATAAAAAGGATATTGACGACAAACCGCTTCTGACGCCACGCCAGTTCACCCCGGTCCGGCGCCCCTCCCGGTCGCCCGCCCGGAGGCCGTAGGCTGGGGCGCACCATGACTTCGCCTTTCGCTGCCGATGCCCGCACCCCCGTCGAGCTGCTGCACGCTTACCTGCGAGGTGGCTCTCCCTCAGTCGACCCCGCGGCCCCGCTGGTCACCTTCTACGACGACGCCACCGGCGAACGGGTGGAGCTCTCCGCCCGGACCTTCGACAACTGGGTGGCCAAGACCGCCAACCTGCTCCAGGACGAACTGAACGCCGGCCCCGGCGACCGCGCCGCCCTGCTGCTGCCCGCCCACTGGCAGAGCGCCGTCTGGCTGCTGGCCTGCTGGTCCGTCGGGGTCGCCGCGGTGCCGGGCGGCGACCCGGCCGCCGCCGACCTGGTGGTCAGCGGCCCCGACGGCCTGGAGGCCGCCCACGCGTGCGAGGGCGAACGGGTGGCCCTCGCGCTGCGCCCGCTCGGCGGCCGCTTCCCGCAGCGCCCGGACGGCTTCCTGGACTACGCCGCCGAGGTGCCCGGCCAGGGCGACCGCTTCGCGCCGTACTCCCCCGTCACGCCGGACGCCCCGGCGCTGGAGACCGTGGTCGACGGCCTGCCGCTGAAGCTGACCGGCGACCAGACCGTTCAACTCGCCCGGGAGGGCGCCACCCGACTGGGCGTCAACACCGGTGACCGGGTGCTCTCCACCCTCTCGTACGACGACTGGGCGGGCCTGGAGGCCGGCCTGCTCGCGCCGCTGTCGGCCGGCGCCTCGGTGGTGCTCTGCCGTAACTCCGACGGGCTGAGCGCCGAGCAGTGGGAGAAGCGCATCGAGTCCGAACGGGTGACACTGCGCCTCGGGTAACCCCCGGCTCGGGCCCGGCGGGTAGGGATCCCTGCCATGGCCGAGGACGACACCGAGCACCCCCCGACCGACAGCTCCCCACCCGGGGGAACACCTCCCCCGGGCATTCCCCCGGACCAGGACCCGGACCTCCCGCCCGCACCGAGGCGCAGGCGCCGGCGGTGGCTGATGATCACCGCCGGCGCTCTCGCCTTCCTGCTGGTCGCCTGCGGCACGCTGCTCTGGATCGCCTACCGCAAGCTGGACGGCAACATCCGGACCGACTCGGCCACCGACCAGCTGCTGGCCCGGCTGGAGGCCGAGCGGCCCAGCCGCACCGCCGGCGCCAAGGGGGCGGAGAACATCCTGCTGATCGGCAGTGACGACCGCACCGGGGCCAACGCCTCGTACGGCGAGGCCGGCGGCCGGCGCTCGGACACCACGATCCTGCTGCACCTCGCGGCCGACCGGCGGCACGCGACCGCGGTCTCCATCCCCCGCGACGTCATGGTCACCGTCCCGGCCTGCGAGAAGCCGGACGGCACCCGGAGCCGGCAGGCGCTGCTGCAGTTCAACGCCGCCTTCGAGACCGGCGGTCCGGCCTGCTCGATCCGGACCGTCGAGCAGCTCAGCGGCATCCGGATGGACCACTACGTGATCCTCGACTTCACCGGGTTCAAGGCCATGGTGGACGCCGTCGACGGGGTCGAGGTCTGTGTCCCGCAGGCGATCCACGACAAGGACGCCAAGCTCGACCTGGCGGCCGGGCGGCAGACCCTGCACGGCGAGCAGGCGCTCGGCTACGTCCGCGCCCGGGAGACCCTCGGCGACGGCAGCGACACCCAGCGGATGGGCCGTCAGCAGCAGTTCCTGGCCGCCCTGATCCGCAAGGTGCAGTCGCAGGACGTGCTGCTCAACCCCGCCCGGCTCTGGCCGGTGCTGGACGCGGCGACCTCCTCGATCCAGGCCGACGGCGGGCTCTCCTCGCTGGGCGCGCTCTACGACCTGACCCAGGAGCTGCGGGACATCCCGTCCGCCGACGTGGTGTTCCTGACCGCGCCGCGCCGGCCGTACCGGTTCGACTCGGACCGGGACGAGTTCGTGCAGCCACAGACCACCCAGCTGTTCACGGCGCTGCGTGACGACCGCCCGATCACCGTCCGGCCGCCGAACCCGTCCGCTCCGGCGAGTGCCGCGGCGGGCACGTCCGCGCGGGCCTCGGGGAAGCCGTCGGGAGGCGCGTCGCCGAGCCTCGCGCCCAGCCGCGCGCCCAGCCTGGCGCCGAGTGCGTCGCCGGGTGCGCGGGTGAGCGGGTCGGCGAGCGCCTCCGACGGGCCGTTCGCGAGCCTGTCCGTCGTGCCCGGTTCGGACCGGGCCACCGGGCCGTCGCCGGCCGCCGCGACGCCGACCTCCACCACGCCGCCGTCCTTCGAGGGGCGGACCGCCGACGTGGATGCCTGCGCCGTGCATTGACCGCCGGTCAGGGTCACTCTTTTGTGTACAGATCACGATCTTGGGAGGTATTCCCCGGGAATTCCAGACGGCCCGATCACCCGCCGAATTGCGTTTTCCGAACATGGCGGAGATCACATCAGGAACAATTCCCCCACCCGGCTCGTCTAGGGTGTCCGGGTCGGTGCGCAAGCGGACGCACCGACCCGTGGACCGGCCGGAGGGAGGGAACCCGTGCAGCAGGACTGGCAGGACACCGGGCCGTACCGGCTCGACCCGGCCGCCGGCATCCCCGCCCAGCGCCGCCGACGGGCGACCCCCGGTCCGGACGCCGAGCCCGCGCCCGCCTCACCGGGTGCCGCCGCCGGGTCCGCGCACCCCGGCGGACGGGCGGCCCGCCGCAGGGCGACCACCCGGCGCAGCCGCCGGCGGGCGCTGAAGTGGACGGCCGGCGTGGGAGCGCTGGTCCTGATGGCCGGCTGCGGCAGCGCGTACTACGCGTACCAGCACTTCAACAGCAACATCACCGCCGTCAAGGTGCAGCTGGGCGACGAGGCGGAGCGTCCCAAGCCGGCCGGCGACGCCCTGAACATCCTGGTCATCGGCACCGACAGCCGGGAGGGCCTCGGCCGCGAGTACGGCGACGAGGGCAGCACCGGGCACGCCGACACGACCCTGCTCTTCCACGTCGCCAAGGACCGCAGCAATGCGACCGTGGTGAGCCTCCCGCGCGACCTGATGGTGCCGATCCCGGAGTGCCGGACCAGCACCGGAAAGACGATCCCCGGAACGTCGCGGGCGATGTTCAACGAGAGCCTCGGCCAGGAGGGGCGCGATCCGGGCTGCACCTGGAAGACCGTGGAAAAGGTGACCGGAATCCGGGTCGACCACTTCGTGATGGTCAACTTCGAGGCCGTGAAGTCGCTCTCCACCGCCGTCGGCGGGGTCGAGGTGTGCGCGGCCAAGGACATCAACGACCCGGATTCCCACCTGAGGATGAGCAAGGGCCGGCACGTGGTGCAGGGCGACGAGGCACTGGCCTTCGTCCGCACCCGGCACGCCGTCGGGCTGGGCGGCGACCTCACCCGGATCCCGCTCCAGCAGCAGTTCATCAGCTCGATGATCCGCTCGATCAAGAGCGGCGACACCCTGACCAGCCCGGCCAAGCTGTGGAAGCTGGCGGACGCCGCGACCAAGGCGCTCACCGTGGACGACGGCATCGGCAGCGTCGACAGGCTGAAGGACCTCGCGCTGGACGTCAGCAAGGTGGACACCGGGAACATCACCTTCGCCACCGTGCCGGTGGCGGACGACACGAGGGACAAGAACCGGCTGATGCTCAAGCAGCCGGAGGCGGGGCAGCTGTTCTCGCTGGTGGCCAACGACCGTTCGCTGACCGAGACCGCCACGCCGACCGCGCCCGCCTCACCGGGTGCCGCCGCCTCTCCGGGAGCGGCCGCGGGTCAGGGAGCCGCCACCGGTCAGGGACCCGCCGCGCACGCCGCGCCGGCCGGGCCGGGCGCGACGGCCCCGCCGTCGGCCTCCGCCGCGGCGGACGACGCGAAGGACCTCCGGGTGACGGTGCGCAACGGCAGCGGGACGCCCGGGCAGGCGCAGCGGACCGTCGACCGGCTCCGGGCGAAGGGCTTCGCCCGGGCCGCGACCGCCGCCAACGCGCCCGCCGCGGCGGCCACTTCGGTCACCTACCCGGCCGGGAAGGCTGCCGAGGCGGCCGCTCTGGCCGCCGTGCTGGGCCTGCCGGCCGAGGCCGTCGAGGAGGATCCGAAGGCCGGTGCCAGGGACGGGCTGGCGGTGGTCCTCGGCAAGGACGTGCCGGCGGCGACGGCGACGGCCTCGCCCGGCGCGGTGCCGACCGAGGCGCCCAAGGACCTCCAGCGCGTCCAGGCGGACGACACCGACGTCTGCGCCAAGTAGCTTCGGCCGGCGCCGCGTTGCAGTGGCCGGCGAGGTCGTGGGCGGCGAGGTCGTGGCCGGCGAGGTCGTGGGCGGCGGGGTCGTGGCCCGCGTTGCGGCGGCTCGCGAGGTCATGGCCCGCGTAGCGGTGGCTGGCGGGGTCGTGGCCCCGGCCCGTTACAGCAGGGCGAGCGTGCCGTCGGTCTCGCGGTACTCCTCGCCGGTGCGCGGGCAGCGCCAGCGGTCCGGGCCGGCCGGCTCCAGCGGTTCTCCGGCCCGGCCGACCCACTTGATCCGGCGGGCCGGGACGCCGGCCACCAGCGCGAAGTCCGGTACGTCCCGGTGGACGACCGCACCCGCGGCGACCAGGGCCCAGCGGCCCACCGTCACCCCGGCGACCAGGACGGCGCGGCCGCCGATCGAGCAGCCCCGGCGGAGCGTCACCCCGCGGGCCTGCCAGTCGTCGCTGCGCTTGAGCCGCCCGTCGACGTCGACGGAGCGCGGGTAGAGGTCGTTGGTGAGCACGGCCGCCGGGCCGACGAACACCCCGTCCTCCACCACGGCGGGCTCGTACACCAGCGCGTGGTTCTGCAGCTTGACCCGGTCCCCGATCCGTACGCCCGGGCCGACGTAGGCGCCGCGCCCGACGATGCAGTCCGCGCCGATCACCGCGTCCTCGCGCACCTGGGCCAGGTGCCAGACGGTCGTCCCGGCGCCGAGCACCGCCCGTTCGTCCACGTCCGCGCTCGGCTCGACCCGGGCACCGACGACGGACCCGCCCTCAACTGTCCCCATGGCGCCCGACGATAGCGTCGGAGCGGGGGGCGGGAGGGCGGGTCCGTGGGATTGGCCGGATCGGGTCAGCGGGCCTCGGTGACCACGTTGGCCGGGGCCGGCGCACGGCTGCCGATCACCCGGCGGGCGAGCGAGCGCGGCGAGGTGAGGAAGCCGAAGCCCCAGCTGAGGTGCATGGTGGCGAAGGCCACCGGCAGCAGGGACTTCGCCCGGAACGAGAGGCCACGCCCCTCGACCAGCGCGCCGCCGACGATCCCCGCGAGGTAGGCGCCCGGCACCGCGAGGAAGGCCGGGTGGACGGCGACACCGAGCAGCAGCCCGAGCGTGACGGCCAGGAACGCGGCCGGCGGGGCGAGGTAGCGCAGGTTGACCGAGCCCCGGTGGTAGCGGGTGACCACCCGGCGCCAGCGGCCGTAGTCCTTGTACTGCTTGGCCAGCGCCCGCACGCTGGGGCGCGGCCGGTAGGTGACCCGCAGCTGGGGGGTGAACCAGACCAGCCCGCCGTCCTGGCGGATGCGGTAGTTGAGCTCCCAGTCCTGGGCGCGGACGAACTCCTCGTTGTAGCCGCCGAGCTTCTCCAGCACCTCGCGCCGGAACACCCCGAGGTAGACGGTGTCCGCCGGGCCCGCCAGACCGCCGGTGTGGAACGCCGCGTTCCCGACACCGATCTTGGAGGTCATCGCGGCGGCGACCGCGTTCTCCCACTCGGTCTCGCCCTCGGCGTGCATGATGCCGCCGACGTTGGCCGCCTCCATCTCGCCGAGCAGCCGGACCGCCGTGGTGATGTACCCCGGGGTGAGCAGGCCGTGCCCGTCGACGCGGACCACTATCGGATGGCTGGAGCCGCGGATGGCGGCGTTCAGCCCCGCGGGTGTGCGCCCGGTGGGGTTCTCCACGGTCCGGACCCGCGGGTCCTCGGCGGCCAGCTCGGCGGCGATCTGCGCAGTGCGGTCGGAGGACGGACCGAGGGCGATGACCACCTCCATCGGCCCGGCGTAGTCCTGTTCCAGGATGTGCCGGACGGCCGTACGCAGGTGTCGTTCCTCGTTGAGCACCGGCATGATCACGGAGACCGCCGGCAGCTCCTCAGCAGCCTTGGTGTTCATCGGGGCCAACCGTACCGGTGAGGACGGGTCTCCGTCTTGTCCCGGTCTGGGCAGCTCCGCGCACCCTGCGGTGGAGGAACGTTTCATCGGTCGCGCCCACCGTACCCGCCACCCCCGGCGCGCCCTCACCCGGCCCGGCACAGGCCGCCCCTACCATCCGAGAGATGCCCGTCTCCCCCCTCACCGCCCAGCCCGAACGGCGCCGCAGCTGGCCCCGACGGCTGGCCACGGGCGTCGCCCTCGGCGTCCTCGCCACCTCCTGCGGCGGCTGGGCGGTCCTGGACGGCCTCGGCTCGATCGACCGGGTCGACGCCTTCAGCAGCGATCAGGCCCGGCCCGCCGACGACGGCTCCACCACCTTCCTCGTGGTCGGCACCGACGAGCGGGACGGCATCCCGGAGAAGACGCTCAAGGACGTGTTGCACGCGGGGGGCGAGTCCTGCCACTGCACCGACACCATGATGATCGTCCGGCTCGCCGGGGACGGCGCCCGGGCCAGTGTGATCAGCATCCCGCGCGACTCGTACGTGGACATCCCCGCCCACCGGGACCGGGTCACCCGCAAGGAGGTCCCGGCGGGCAAGGGGAAGATCAACGCCGCCTACGGGCTGGGCGGGCCGCAGCTCGCCGTCGCCACCGTGGAGCAGAACACCGGGCTGCGGATCGACCACTACCTGCAGGTGAACTTCACCGCCTTCGTCTCCGCCGTGGACGCCGTCGGTGGGGTGCGGGTCTGCACCGCCAAGCCGCTCAGGGACGAGTACTCCGGCCTCGACCTGCCCGCCGGCACCAGCACCCTGGACGGCGCCGGGGCGCTCAAGTACGTCCGCGCCCGGCACGTGGACGGCAGCTCCGACCTGGGGCGGATGCACCGGCAGCAGAAGTTCGTCGCCGAGCTGCTGCACAAGGTGACCAGCAGCGGCACTCTGCTCAACCCGGTCCGGCTGACCCGGGTGACGGACAGCGTGCTCGGCTCGGTGAAGGCCGACAAGGACCTCAGCGCGGACGACCTGGTCACGCTGGCCACCCGGATGAAGGACCTCACCGCCGGCCGGGCCGACTTCGCGACCGTGCCGCTGGCACAGGTGGACCACCAGGTGCCCGGCTGGGGATCGACCGTGGTGTGGGACCGGGCGGGGGCGCGGGCCCTGTTCGACGCGGTGCGGTCCGGGCGGCCGCTGGCGGAAACGGCCCCGGAGGCCGCCGCCGCGGCCGCCGCCGGCTCGCCCCCGGCCGCCCCGGCCAGGGAGCCGTCCGTCACGCCGGAGCAGGTGCGCGTCCAGGTGTTCAACGCGACCGGCGTGCCCGGACTGGGCGCCCGGATCGACGGCGACCTGCGGCGGGCGGGCTTCGCCACCACCGGCGCGCCGTCCAACGCCCCGGCGGGCACACCGCCCGGCCGGACGGCGGTCCGGTACGACCCGCGGTGGGCCGAGTCGGCCCGGCTCCTGGCGACCGCGCTGCCCGGCGCGGAGCCGACCGCCGTCCCGGGGCTCGGGCCCACCCTGCAGGTGTACGCGGGCGCCGACCTCCCGGGGGCGGGCGGTGCCGCGGCGGGCCCCGCGGCCGGCTCCTCCGCGATCGCGGGCGCGGGCCAGGGCTCGGCGCCCGCCCCGCCGCCTCCCCCGGCGTCCCCCGCGCCCCCGGCCGCCCCGGCCACAGCGGCGGCCGCGGCGGCCCCCTCCGGCGCGGCGTCGCCCGGCGCCGGGATCGCCGCGGAGACGGCGGCGGAGATCATCTGCCCGTAGCGAGTGCCTCACGGATCCGGCCGGGCACGCCGCAGGGACCGGGTGCTGGTTCGCACCCGGCCCCTGCGGCCCCCCGTTCGACCCCGATCCCCCCGGATCCCGGGGTCAGTCCGTCGCGATGGCCGCGAGGACGTTCATCCGCCCGGCCCGGAAGGCCGGGACGAGGGCGGCCACCAGGCCGATCACCACCGAGGCGATCAGCGTGACGGCGATGGTGCCGGTCGGCACGGACAGCGTCGCCAGGCCCTGCTCCTTCAGGACCTGCTGCCCGGTGATGCCCCAGGCCAGGCCGAGCCCGGTACCGAGGACGGCGCCGAAGAGGGCGATCACCACCGACTCCAGCCGGATCATGCGGCGCAGCTGGCGGCGGGAGAGCCCGATCGCCCGCAGCAGGCCGATCTCGCGGGTCCGCTCGACCACCGAGAGCGCCAGGGTGTTGACCACGCCGAGCACCGCGACCACGATCGCCAGGCCGAGCAGGCCGTAGATCATGTAGAGCAGGGTGTTGACCTGCTCCTGGACCAGCTCCTTGTAGCCGGCCTGGTCCCGGACCTTGAGCTGCGGGTAGTCCTTGAGCGAGTTCTCCAGCGCACCGAGCGTCTTGGTGACGTCGGCACCGGCCGCGGCCTTGCCGTAGATCTGCACGTCGAGCGGCATGTCGGCGGCCGGAACGGCCTTGGCCAGGGTGTCGATGCCGATGAAGGTCGCTCCGGCGAAGAGCGAGTCGCCCTTGCCCAGGACGGCCCCGACCGGCACGGACTGGGTGTGGCCGTTGCCGTAGTCGACCTTGACGGTGTCGCCGACCTTGAGCTTCTGCTCGGTGGCGAACTCCTCGCCGACCGCCAGCGACCCCTGCTTCAGCGACTCGACCGACCCGGACTTCACCTCCAGCCGGAAGTCGTCGCCGAAGGTCGCCGAGACCGCGGAGACGTGCTTCTTGAAGGTGCCGCCGTCCGGCAGCGAAAGCAGCGCCGGCAGGCTCTTGTGCTCGGTGACGTGGGCGAGCCCCGGCGTCCCCGCGGCGGCCTTGACCATGTCGGGGTTGACGATCCCCTGGCTGCTGGAGATCACGTAGTCGGCGCCGACCGACTTGTCGATCTGCTGGTTGGTGGACTTGATCACGGACGAGGTGAAGACCGAGGCACCGATCACCAGCGCCAGGCCGATCATCAGCGCGGCCGCGGTGGCGCCGGTCCGGCGCGGGCTGCGCATCGCGTTGCGCTGGGCCAGCTTGCCGGACGGGCCGAACACGGCCGGCAGGGCCGCGCCGAGCACCCGGACCACCGTGGTGGCCAGCAGCGGGCCGAGGACGACGAAGCCGATCAGGGTGAGCAGCACGCCGAGGCCGAGGTACTGCCCGCCGGTCGCCGCCTTGTCCGCCGTGGCCGCGAGCACCAGCAGGCCACCGCCACCGGCGGTCAGCACCAGGCCGGCGATCGTCCGGACCACGTTGGAGCGCGCCTCGGCGGGCGTGCCGTGGTCGCGCAGGGCGGCCATCGGGGCGATCCGGCTGGCCCGGCGGGCCGGTATCCAGGCGGCCAGCACGGTGATCACGATGCCCACCGCGTAGGCCGCGACCGGCACGTTCAGCCCGATCTGCAGGTCGCCGGCGTCGAGGTTCATGCCGACCGCGTTCATCAGGCCGATCAGACCCACCGCCAGGCCGAGGCCGGCGCCCAGGCCGAGGGTGGAGCCGAGCACGCCGAGGATCAGCGCCTCCACCAGCACGGAGCGGTTCACCTGCCGGCGGCTGCCGCCGATGGCCCGCAGCAGGCCGATCTCGCGGGTGCGCTGGGCGACCAGCATCGAGAAGGTGTTGATGATCAGGAAGCCGCCGACCAGCAGCGAGATGCCGGCGAAGCCGAGCATCGCGTACTTCATGAAGTTGAGGAAGGAGCCGACGCTCTTGCTGTTCTCCTCCTTCTGCTCCGCGGCCGTCTTCACCTGGAAACCGCCGCCGAGCTTGCCGAGCGCGTCGGCCTTGAGCTGCTCGTTGGTGCGGCTGCCGTCGCCGAAGGCCTCGACGGAGGTGTACTCGGCCTTGCCGAGGAGGTCCTTCTGCGCGGTCGGGGTGTCCAGGAACGCGAGCGCGGCACCCGGGTTGGTGGTCTTGAAGGTGGCGATGCCGGCGAGGGTGAACTCGTGGGTGCCGTTGGTCGCGGTGATCACCCGGATCTTGTCGCCGAGGCCGAGCTTGGCCTTCTCGGCGGTGTCGGCGTCGAGCACCACCTGGTCGGCGCCCTGCGGCACGTGACCGCTGGTGATCTCCACCGAGTTGCGCGGGGTGTCGGTCCAGTTCCCGGTCAGGGTCGGGGCACCGCCGGTCGGGCCGATGGCCTTGTTGGTGACCGGGTTGACCAGCACGGCGTTGGAGACGAAGACCTGGCCGAGGGCCTGCTTGACCCCGGCGATGGCGGCGACCCGCTCGACCGCGTCGGCCGGCACCGTGGCTGTCTTGCCGGCCGGGCGGTCGTCGTCGTCCTCGCCGTCGAGCCCGGTCTTGGCGGGCTGGACGGCGATGTCGGAGGCCGTCGAGGCGAACAGCCGGTCGAAGGTGCTGGTCGCGGTGTTGGAGAACACCAGGGTGCCGGACACGAAGGCGACCGACAGCACGACCGCGATCAGCGAGAGCACCATCCGCCCCTTGTGGGCGAAGAAGCTCCGCAGTGACGTCTTGAGCAGCATGATCCTTGGCCCGCCCGCTCAGCTGGTGCGCTTGCCGTCGAAACGGCGCATGCGCTCTAGGACGGAGTCGGCGGTCGGGGCGTGCATCTCGTCGACGATCACGCCGTCGGCGAGGAAGAGCACGCGGTCCGCGTAGCCTGCGGCGACCGGGTCGTGGGTGACCATGACGATGGTCTGGCCCAGCTCGTCGACCGAGCGGCGCAGGAAGGTGAGCACCTCGGCACCGGCCCGGGAGTCGAGGTTCCCGGTGGGCTCGTCCCCGAAGATGATCTCGGGGCGGGCGGCCAGCGCTCGGGCCACCGCGACGCGCTGCTGCTGCCCGCCGGACAGCTGGGTCGGGCGGTGCTTGAGCCGGCCGGCCAGGCCGACGGTCTCGACGACCTGGTCCAGCCAGGCGGTGTCCGGCTTGCGGCCGGCGATGTCCATCGGGAGCGTGATGTTCTCCAGCGCGTTCAGCGTGGGGAGCAGGTTGAAGGCCTGGAAGATGAAGCCGATCTTGTCCCGGCGCAGCTTGGTGAGCTGCTTGTCCTTCAGCCCGGTGATCTCGGTCTCGCCGATCCAGATCCGGCCCTCGGTCACGGTGTCCAGCCCGGCCAGGCAGTGCATCAGGGTCGACTTGCCGGAGCCCGACGGGCCCATGATCGCGGTGAAGCGGCCGCGCTGGATGTCGACGTCGACCGCGTCCAGCGCGGTGACCCTGGTCTCGCCGCTGCCGTAGGCCTTGGTGACCTGGCGAGCCGAGGCGGCGACGGCACCGGTGCCGCCGGGAAGCTGGGAGTCGTACACGGCTGCTGCTGCCGTCGTCACTGAAGTCTCCTAAGAAGTGGGCCCACCCGTTGCCCCCAGCCTCGCCGACCCCACCTGTGCTGCGACATGGTGGAGGGGATAGTCCTCGACCGGGAGTTGACCCCACCCTCCCGGTAGACCGGGGTGTCCGACCCGGCAGAACCGGGCCCCGTTCGGACGGGCGGGGATGTGATCCACGTTAGGAGTACCGGGCGAACAGCTCGTCATCCGCCGGTATGAAGCCGCACAACCGTAGTTGTACGGGGCGGGGTACCCCTCCCCCTAGGGGTAGCCGCCGCCCTCCTCAGGGTCGGCCCGTACGGGGGCTCGCGAGACCTCCCGTCAGCAGGTCAGGACGGGCGCGGCGAGCCGCTCCAGGGCCGTCGCGAACCCGTCGACCACCGGCGTCAGCAGCACGTCCGTCTCGCGCTCGATCGCCGTGGCGCCGTCCTCCCGGACGGTGATGTGGCGGTCGAGCACGAACCAGCCCTGGGTGACGTGGCCGGCGCCCATCGAGCTGAGCACCGGGCGCAGCGCGTAGTCCACCGCGAGCACGTGCGCGGCGGAGCCGCCGGTGGCCAGCGGCAGCACGGCCTTGCCGGTCAGCGCGTACTGCGGCAGCACGTCCAGCAGGGTCTTCAGCAGGCCCGAGTAGGCCGCCTTGTAGACCGGCGTGCCGATGACCACGCCGTCCGCCTCGGCGAACAGCTCGGCGGCGGCGACGATCGCGGGGTGCGCGAAGTCCCCCGAGAGCAAGGCGTGCGCGGGCAGGCTGCGCGCCTCGAAGGGGACGACGCGGTGGCCTCGGTCGGCGAGCTGCGCGTCCACGTGGCGCAGCAGGCGGGTGGTGCGGGAGGTCGCGGACGGGGAGCCGGAGACGGACAGGACGGTGGCCATGGGTTCACCTCGGGGCGGGAAGCGGGGCAGCGCCGGAGGGACGGGCGGCGCCGCGGGAGCGGGGCGACGGCGCCGGGCGAGCGGATCGGCGCCGCGTGGAGCGGCGGTACGAGGAGACGACGCGGCGCCGGCGCCACCGCGGAGCGGAGGCGGAACGGGAGGAGGGCTCTCGGCCGGGAAGGGGCCGGGCCGGACCGGGCCGGGGGGCGCGCGTCAGCCGCGACAGAGCGAACAGGACACACGCTGCAGGTCGACGTGCCGCCGACGCGTGAGAGTCCGTCGCTGATCCATGGCGGTCATGCAAACACGGTGCGTTCCGGGCGGTCAAGGATCGTTCCGGCAGGCGAACACCGGGCGCGACACATGCTGAGACAGATGTTGGGACGGACGGGGAGGCAGTGGCTTGGGGGACGGAGGGCGTGCGGACCTCCGCGGGACGTTGCCGCGGAACGATCCGGCACGTGCATCAAATCTGCTACAAGGCGCCTGGTGGGGGCCCCGGGGGGAGTCACCGCAACCGGCGTCGGGCATCCTCTCCCACATGAACACGTGGCAGGAGGGCCGCCCGGGCGGCGGCGGGAACTCGTACGGCAGCGGCAGCGGCGGCGCGTACGGGCAGGGCGGGGGCGGTACGGCGGCCGAGCCGCCGCTCCCCCCGTCGCTGAACCCGCGCGGGCCGGGTGCCCCGGCGCCGCGGCAGCCGCAGGGCCAGGAGCGCGCGCCCCAGGGGAACGCGCCGGCGCAGGCCCCCGGCTACGGCGGTCAGCAGGGCTACGGCGCGCCCGGGTACGGCGACCAGGGCTACGACGAGACCGCCTACGGCCGGCCGCAGGCCTACGGGCAGCCGGACGGCCGCCCGGGGGTGCCGCCGCAGCAGGCACCCGGCACGCCCGGCGGCCCCGGTGCGCCCGGCGGGCCGATAGGCCCGGGCGACGGCCGGCCGCCCACCGCCCGCTCGTCGCGCTGGCCGCGGCGCCGGATCGTCAAGTGGTCGGTCTTCGGCGTGGTGATCGCGCTGATGGTCACCGCCGTCTCCACCTGGTTCTGGGCGGACTCCAAGCTCAACCACGAGAACGTGCTGACCGACTACGCCGGCCGTCCGGCCGCGGGCAAGGGCACCAACTGGCTGATCGTCGGCTCCGACAGCCGCAACGGGCTCTCCGACTCGCAGGAGGAGGACCTGCACACCGGTCACGCGGGCGGCAAGCGCAGCGACTCGATGATGATCCTGCACATCGGGGACAACGGGAACACCCTGATGAGCATCCCGCGCGACTCCTGGGTGCCGATCCCCGAGCACCCGGGCGACAACGGGAAGACCGTCAAGGCCACCACCTCGAAGATCAACTCGGCCTTCGCGGCGGGCGGCGGCAAGCTGCTCGCCCAGACCGTCGAGCTGAACACCGGTATCCGGATCGACCACTACGCCGAGATCGGCTTCGCCGGGTTCGTCGGCATCGTCGACTCGGTCGGCGGCGTGGACATGTGCATCGAGCAGGACGTCAAGGACAAGGACTCCGGCCTCGACCTCAAGGCCGGATGCCAGTCCCTGACCGGCACCCAGGCGCTCGCCTTCGTCCGCCAGCGCCACCAGATGGCCGACCAGGACCTCGGCCGGATGCGCAACCAGCAGAAGTTCCTCGGCGCGCTGGCCAAGCAGGCCGCCTCGCCCGCCACGCTGCTGAACCCGTTCACCTTCTACCCGCTGGTGGACTCGGGCCTCGGCACGCTGATCGTCGACGAGGACGCCGGGCTGACCGACCTCGGCTCGCTCTTCCTCGCCATGAAGGACGTCAACGGCGGCGGCGGCAAGAGCATCACCGTCCCGATCGCCAACCCGGACTTCCGGACCAGCACCGGCGAGTCGGCGGTCAAGTGGGACAGCGCCAAGGCCAAGCAGGTCTTCGACGCGTTCAAGAACGACACCGCCGTGCCGGACGTGAAGTAGGCCCGGGACGACGTGGAACGGGAGCGGGGGCCGGGCTGTTGCCCGGCCCCCGCTCCCGTTCGGCCGTGCGCCGCGGCTACGGCGCCCGGCCGGCGGGCGCGACGGGGAGGCGGTCGAGGGTGATGCCGAAGAGCGTGCGGTAGGTCGCCAGCGCGGCCGCCTCGTCCAGGGCTTCCTCGGTGCGGGTGCCGTCGGCGGCGGTGCGGATGAGCCGGGTGCCGCTGAGCGTGACCCGGCCGCCCTCGGGGGTCGGCAGCGTGCAAGTGGTCGAGCGGGTGAAGTGCGAGTCCGGCGAGGTGGTCTGCCACCAGCAGGTCGGCACGAAGTCCGCCAGCGGGTGGGGCCGCAGGCTCAGCCGGTACTGCGGCTTGCCGCCCATCAGCACGTCCAGCTCGTCGTCGCCGCCGGGCACGATGGTGAACTCACCGGCCGGGTCGGCCTGCGGGCCGCGCTCGTCGAGGCGGAGCGGCTGCCGGCTGAAGGCGCCGAAGCCGACGTCGACCAGCCACGGCTCGTCGAGGTCCACCCGCAGCGCGAGGTGGTCGAACGGCGGGCCCGGCCGGTCGCCGTCGAAGACGCGGGCCGACAGCAGGCTCACCTCGTAGCCGAGGGAGCGCAGCAACTCGGCGAAGGAGCCGTTGAGCTCGTAGCAGAAGCCGCCGCGGCGGCGGGTCACGACCTTCTCCACCAGTGCGCCCGGTTCGAGCACCACGGGCTCGCCGAGGTGGATGCCGAGGTTCTCGAAGGGCACCGCCTGCAGGTGGGCGAGCTGGAGCTCCGCCAGCGCCGCCGGGGACGGCCGGCCGGGCGCCGGTACGCCGATCCGGGCCAGGTAGGCGTCCCGCTGGGCGTCGGTGAGGCCGTCGAACGGCGTGGGGTGGTCCATCAGCCCATTCCACCCGGACCGCGGACGGTCTGCCATCGGATATTGGACCTACGCCCTGGGCCCCGTCCGGCCGAGGCCCAGGAGCCGGGCCCGTGGGACCCGGGTCGTCGTTCCGCAGCGCCCGGCCTCCGGCTTCGGGCCGCCGTGGCAGGATCGGCAGGCACCCCGTCCGGCTACCGAAGGCAGATCGTGGCCCAGCAGCTCTACGCCGTCCTCAAGACCAACCGCGGCGACATCACCGTCCGGCTCTTCGAGTTCCAGGCGCCCAAGACCGTCCGCAACTTCGTCGAGCTCGCCGAGGGCCGGCGCGAGTGGACCCACCCCGGGACCGGCGAGCCGAGCACCGACCGGCTCTACGACGGCACCCTGTTCCACCGGGTGATCCCCGGCTTCATGATCCAGGGCGGCGACCCGCTGGGCGACGGCACCGGCGGGCCGGGCTACGCGTTCCCGGACGAGTTCCACCCGGAGCTCTTCTTCGGCCGCCCCTACCTGCTGGCGATGGCCAACTCCGGCCCCGGCACCAATGGTTCGCAGTTCTTCATCACCGTGAAGGCGACGCCGCACCTGAACCGCAAGCACACCGTCTTCGGCGAGGTCGCCGACGCGGCCTCGCAGCAGGTGGTCGACGCGATCGCCGCCACGCCCACCGGGGCCGACGACCGGCCGGTCGAGGACGTCGTCCTCGAATCCGTGGTCGTCGAGCGCCGCTGACCGTCCCCGCCACCGGCGCGGACCGGGGCGGGGGGGGGGGGGGGGGGGGGGGGGGGGGGGGGGGGGGGGGGGCCGCCCCCGCGGGGGCCCCCCCCCGGCGGGCCGGGGGGGGGGGGGCCGCCCCGGGGGGGGGGGGCCCCCCCCCCCCCCACGATGACGGTGCGACGTG
>NZ_JBIVDY010000038.1:0-4120 GCF_044747365.1 Kitasatospora sp. NPDC090091 | reverse complement strand
GGGGGCGGCGCGGGCGGGGGGTGGGCGGGGGGCGGCGGCGGCCGGGGCGGCGGCGCTGCCGGCGGCGGGCCCGGGGGGGGGGGCGCCTCCCCCCCCCCCCCCCCCCCCCCCCCCCCCCCCCCCCCCCCCCGGGCGCCTATCCGTCGCCCCGGAAGACCAGCTCCAGCACCGACCGGGCGACCTCCTCGACGTTCCCCTCCGCGCTCTCCGGCAGCGCGCCGTTCAGCCAGAGAGCGGCGAAGCCGTGCGCCACCGACCAGGCGGCGAGCGTGGTCACCCGCTCCGACCCCCCGCCCGGCGCCAGCTTGCGCGCGCTCGCGGCGAGCACCGCACCCGCGCGGTCCCGGGCCGCGGCGGCCTCGGGGTCGTCCATCCGGTAGAGCTCGGGCCGGAACATCACCTCGAAGTACGCCCGGTGGTCGACGGCGAAGCGCACGTACGCCACACCGGCGCCGTACGGGTCGCCCTCGGCACGCTCCAGGCTGTCCGCGAAGAGCGCGAACCCCTCCGCCGCGACCGCCGTCAGCACTCCCGTCTTGTCCCCGAAGTGGTGCGCCGGCGCCGCGTGCGAGACGCCCGCCCGCCGGGCCAGCTCACGCAGGCTCCACCCCGACGGGCCGGACTCGCCGATGGCCTCCAGCGCCGCGTCCAGGACGGCCCGCCGCAGGTTCCCGTGGTGATAGCTCGACTGGCTGATCTGTCCCACCTCCACTCTCGTTCGTCCCTCCACCATATCTAGTCATTGACAAGATGACCCGCCGGGCCGCAATCTTTCCAACGACAAGATTGGAGAACAGAGATGGCCCCGCTCATCGCCCTCGTCGCAGGGTTCGCCGTCCTCCGGCTGCTCGGCCTGTTCGCCGTGGACGGGCTCGACGCCTGGCAGCCCGCCCTGCGCGGTGGGCTCGCGCTGCTGTTCGTGACCACCGGCGTGCCGCACTTCATCCCGTCCTGGCGGCGCGAGTTCGCCGCGATGGTCCCGCCCGCACTCCCCCGGCCCGCCCTGCTGGTCACCGTCACCGGTGTCCTGGAGCTCGCCGGCGCCGCGGGGCTCGCGGTGCCCCCGCTCGCGCCCTTCGCAGCGGGCGGCCTCGCCCTGCTGATGCTGGCGATGTTCCCGGCCAACGTCTCCGCGGCCCGGCGCGGGCTCACCCTCGCCGGGAAGCCGGTGACCCCGCTGCCCGCCCGGACCGTGGAGCAGGTGCTGTTCGTCGCCGTCGCCGTCGCCGCGGCGGTGTGACGGCCGCCGTCGCCCGGGCGCCGGCCGGGAACGCGCGAGGGGCAGGGAGTCGGTCGGTCCGACGCCCTGCCCCTCGCTGCGCTCACGCCCGCGGCGGTGCCGCCGCGGTGTGGTCGTTCATTACTCCACGATGCCCGACGCGGCGATGGTGATCTTCGCCTTGGTGCGGCCGCTCTGCGAGCCCAGCGACTCGATCTTCTTCACCAGGTCCATGCCGTCGACGACCTCGCCGAAGACGACGTGCTTGTTGTCCAGCCAGTCGGTCACGATGGTGGTGATGAAGAACTGCGAGCCGTTGGTGTTGCGGCCGGCGTTGGCCATCGACAGCTGACCCGGCTTGGTGTGCTTGAGCTGGAAGTTCTCGTCCGCGAACTTCTCGCCGTAGATGCTCTTGCCGCCGGTGCCGTCACCGCGGGTGAAGTCACCACCCTGCAGCATGAAGTTGGGGATGACGCGGTGGAACGACGAGCCGGCGTAGCCGAAGCCGTGCTCACCGGTGGCCAGCTCGCGGAAGTTGCGGGCGGTCTTCGGGACGATGTCGTCGAACAGCGTGAAGACGATCCGGCCGGCCGGCTCGTCGTTGATGGTGATGTCGAAGTAAACGTTGGAACCCATGCAGGGATCATGGCATGCCGGGCGGGCTGGTGCGCGACAACCCCGAACCCCGGCCCGGCCGCGCAGGCCCCGGCCCGATCAACGGAACAGACCCTGTGCCGGGCGGCGGGCGAGGAGCACGGCCTGCCGGGCCGTCTCCTCCCGGCCGCGCTCGCGGACCAGCCGGGTGGTGACTTCCAGCCCGGCCTCCGCCGCCAGCTCCGCGACCAGCTCGGGCTGCCGGCGGCGGAAGTCCAGCGCGACCGGGAGCCCGAAGGGCTGCTCGATCCGGAGCGGCTCCTCGCCCACCTGGAAGGCCAGCAGCAGGTGGCCGCCCGGGGCGAGCACGCGGTGGAACTCCGCGAAGACCTCCGGCAGCCGTTCCCGCGGGGTGTGGATGATCGAGTACCAGGCCACCGCGCCGGCCAGCGTGGCGTCGCCCAGCGGGAGGTCGAGCAGCGAGCCGACCTCGAAGCGCAGCTCCGGGTACTCCGCACGGGCCGTCGCGAGCATCCCCGGGGAGAGGTCGATGCCGTGGACGTCCAGGCCGAGCCGGTGCAGATGGGCCGTCACCCGGCCGGTTCCGCAGCCGAGTTCCGCCACCGGCCCGCCGCCGTCGGCCCGGACCAGGTCGGCGAAGGCGGCCAGCATGGCACGGTCCAGCGGGTTGTCCGTCTGCACGCCGGGGAAGCGCGCTGCGTACTCGGCGGCGATGGCGTCGTAGAACACCCGTGTCTCGTACAGGAATTCGGGCTCGGTCATGGTCCGACACCCTACCCGCCGGCCACCCGCGCCCGAGGTCCCGATCACGCCTCCCTAGGATGAGCGGAAGGCCAACAGAGCTGGGGGGAGCGGGAGATGGGCGTGCAACGGATCGGGGTGTACCTGGCGCATCCGCGGCCGGGGAGCTTCAACCACGCGCTGTACGAAGCCGTGGTGGACGAGCTGCGCGGACGCGGCTGCGAGGTGGTGGCGCACGACCTGTGCGCGGAGGGGTTCGCCCCGGCGCTGACCGCCGAGGAGACCGGAACCGTCGACCCGGCCGCGGCGCCCACCGATCCGCAACTCGCCCTGCACCGCGGGGAGGTGGCCACCCTCGACGCACTGGTCCTGGTCCACCCCAACTGGTGGGGCATGCCGCCGGCCGTCCTGGCCGGGTGGGTGCAGCGGGTACTGGCGCCCGGGGTGGCGTACAAGCTGGGCACGGCGGACGGCGAGCCGGCCGGGCTGCTGCGGGCCGGGCGGGCGCTGGTCCTGAACACCTCGGACACCCCGGAGGAGCGCGAGCACGGCGAGTTCGGCGACCCGCTGGAGCGGATCTGGGCGGCCTGCGTGCTGCCGTACGTCGGGGTGGCGGACGTCCGGCGCCTGGTCTTCCGTACCGTGACCGACTCCGCCGAGGCCGCCCGCGCACAGTGGCTGCGTCAGGCACGGCAGGCGGCCGCGGCGCTGCTCGACTGAGTCCGGCCGGAGGATCGGCCGGGGCGGAAGTGGCCGGCCGCGGGAACGGCGTAGTCCGGGAACAGCACGGTCCGGGAACGGCGCGGAGCAGGAAGTCGGCCGGTCCGACGTCCTGCTCCGCGCCCGTGCACCCGGGAGCCCCCGGCGGCAGGCCGTCAGGCGGCCGCGAGGTCGAGCTCCGCGACCACCTGGTCCCCGCTGAGCTCCCCGGTCGGCCGGAAGCCCAGGCGGGCATAGAAGCCGGCCGGGCCGTCGTCGCCGGGGACGTAGGTGACCGTCACCCGGCGGCCGCCGCGGCGGCGGATCTCGGCGGCGACCTGCTCGACGGCGAACCGGCCGTAGCCGCCGCTCTGCTCCTCGGCGGCGATGTTGAGGCGCCAGAGGCCGGAGCGGGGGCGGTCGTCCGGCCGGTCGGGGTAGAAGGTGATGTCGAAGAACGCCATCACGAACCCGACCAGCCGATCGCCGTCGAAGATCAGCCGGGGCCAGGCGCTGTCACCGTGCACGTAGGCCTCGGCCAGCGACTTGACCACCGGGGACACCAGTCGCTCCTGATCCGGTCGGACCTTCAGGGCGAGCGCGGCGTCGATCGTGGCCGGGGTCACCGGCTCCAGCCGCAGGGCGGGGGATGGCACAGACATACCGCCGACCCTAGCCATCGCGCCCGGGCGGGGTCGCGCGGATTTCCGGGCCCTGCAGCCCGCTCCTCGCGCCGGAGCGGGCAGGTACTGCCCTACGGCAGGTTGCGGGCCATGACGATGCGCTGGATCTGGTTGGTGCCCTCGTAGATCTGCGTGATCTTCGCGTCCCGCATCATCCGCTCCA
>NZ_JBIVDY010000037.1:0-64267 GCF_044747365.1 Kitasatospora sp. NPDC090091 | reverse complement strand
AGACGACACAACACCCCGTCCCTGCCGCCGAAACACCGCCCCTATGCCTGACCAGCGGAAATGCGCCCGTCACTCTCGGAAAGACAACGGCTTCTGACCGGAGCCAAGCCGACCAGCATCACCGGCCCCGCCCTGGTCGCCGACCGCCTGTACGTCGACGGCGACCTGAACCACCGATGAGTGCGGCTCTCCTGCAGTGAGTTGTGGGCTGCCCTTGACCGGGCCCGCACACCAGCAGTGGGTGTGGCGACCCGGGCCCTTCCGACGGATCTCACCGAAACCGGCGGTGCCGTCGGTACGGCCGAAGGGTCCGAACCAGTACCGGGAATCAGGCCGCGACGAGTTCCTGCTCGCGGTCCGGCGTCGTGACCTTGGGCTTCTTGTTCGGCAGCGAGAGCCGGAAGACCTTGCACCACGCGGAGAACACCTGCTTGGGTAGCGGCCCGGTGACGTACTCCAGCTCGTACTTCTCGAACAGCGCGCGCACCTTCACCGCGACTTCGGCGTACCGGTTGCTCGGCAGGTCCGGGAACAGGTGGTGCTCGATCTGGTGTGACAGGTTGCCGGTCATGAAGTGCATGGCCCTGCTGCCGCTGATGTTCGCCGAGCCCATCATCTGGCGCAGGTACCACTGGCCGCGCGTCTCGCCCTTGATCGACTGGCGCTCGAAGACCTGTACACCTTCGGGGAAGTGCCCGCACATGATCACCGAGTGTGACCATATGTTGCGGACCAGGTTCGCGGTGAACGTGGCGGCCAGCGTGGTGAGGAACGACGGGCCCGACAGCAGCGGGTGTATCACGTAGTCCTTGAGCACCTGCTTGCGGATCTTGCGGCCCACGGCCTTGGCCCGCGCGCGGAACTCCGGGTTCTTGCGGCGGGGCTTGTGCAGGTTCTTGCCGAGCTCCAGGTCGTACGCTGCGATGCCGTACTCGAAGAAGCAGGCGTTGACGAAGTTCCACAGCGGCTGGCCGAGGTGGAACGGGTGCCACTTCTGGTCCTCGTCGACGCGCATGATGCCGTAGCCGAGGTCGTTGTCCTTGCCGATCACGTTGGTGTACGTGTGGTGCAGCTCGTTGTGCGAGTGCTTCCACTGCTCGGACGGCGAGACGTGATCCCACTCCCAGGTGGTGGAGTGGATCTTCGGGTCCCGCATCCAGTCCCACTGGCCGTGCAGGACGTTGTGGCCGATCTCCATGTTGTCCATGATCTTCGCCACGGACAGACCGGCGGTGCCGAGCAGCCACGCGGGCGGGAAGATCGAGAACAGCAGCACGCCCCTGCTGGCCAGCTCGAGCTTGCGCTGCGCCGAGATGACCTTGCGGATGTAGGCGGCGTCTTTCTCGCCACGGCTGGCGATCACCTCGTCGCGGATCGCGTCCAGCTCGCGGCCGAGCTCCTCGATCTGCTCCGCGGTCAGGTGGGCGGTGGGGTCGATGGCAGTCAAGGTGCGTCTACCGTCCGATGTCGCAGGGGCCCGCCGCGGCGGACACGCAGGTCTGGATGAGGACGCCCGGCCCGGCCTCGGTGATCTCACCGGTGCGCAGGTCGCGGACGGCGCCCGCCGTGAGCGGCGTGACGCAGCCGAAGCAGATGCCCATGCGGCACCCGGACGGCATGAGAACGCCAGCCTCCTCGCCGACGTCCAGCAACGGCGTGGCACCGTCCGCGTCGACGGTCTTGCCGGTGGCGCCGAACGTGACCTCGCCACCGTCGCCGGCGACGACTACGCGGGGGCGGAACCGTTCGGTGTGCAGACGCTCTTGGACGCCATGCCCGGTCCAGAGCTCCTCTGCGGCGTCGAGCAGGCCCGCGGGCCCGCACGCCCAGGTCTCGCGCTCGGCCCAGTCGGGCACGAGTTCGCCCAGACGCGCGATGTCGAGCATGCCGTCCGTGTCGGTGTGCAGCTCGGTGAGCCGCAGCTTCTTGGCCGCGACCAGGCTGTGCAGGTCGTTGCGGAAGATCACGTCGTGCGGCTGCGGTGCGGAGTGGACCATGACGACGTCGTCGAACTCGATGTCGCGCAGCATGCCCATCGCGGGCGTGATGCCGCTGCCGGCCGTCAGGTAGAGCACCTTGGCGGGCTTGGCCTCCGGCAGCACGAAGTCGCCGGTCGCCTGGTCGAGCTGGATCAGCGTGCCCGGTTGCGCCCTGCGGACCAGGTGGTTGCTGACCTTGCCGCCCGGGATCGCCTTCACGGTGATCGTGATCCGGCCGTCCCGGCGGTTTGTCGGCGAGGTGACCGAGTAGGCACGCCACAGGCGAACCCCATCGACGTCGACCCCGATCCGCACGTACTGACCGGCTGTGTGGCCGCGCCAGCCCCGTCCAGGCCTGATCACGATGGTCGCGGCGTCAGCCGTCTCGGGGTGCACGGCCTCGATGCGCCCCCGAAGGTCGGCGCCCGCACGCAGCGGGCTGACCAGGTCGAGGTAGTCCGCCGGCAGCAGTGGCGTCGTGACCATCTCCAGCAGTTTCCACGCCCTGCTGCGGAGGGCTGCACTCGTCATGACTCCAGCTTGCTGCGCCTCAGGGCGTAAAGTCCTGACCGTAGGACGTAAATCTGGCCGGCTGAATTGTTCGCAAGGAACAAAATCGTGAGCCATGCAATCCGGAGGGCCAGCGAACTGGTCCTGGACGAGACGACGGTCATCGCGCTTCGGGCCGCGCTGACGGCCACCGCTGACGAGGTCGTCCAGGCGATCATCGACGAGGTCCCTCCCTACGCGAACGCCCTTTCGGGCCGCATGGGCGCCACCATCCGCCGAGCCGTCCGCACCGCCCTGGGGCACTACCTGGACCTCGCGAGCGGGAACGCCACGGGCGGCGACGCCGGTGACGCAGCCTACGAGCTGGGCCGCGGCGAGGTGCGCGACGGCCGTTCGATGGACGCCCTGCTCAGCGCCTACCGCGTCGGCGCCCGCGTGGCCTGGCGATGCCTGGCAGCGGGTGCCGTACCCGCAGGTCTGCCCGCCGCCGAGGTCGCCAAGTTCGCCGAGCTGACGTTCGCCTACATTGACGAGCTCTCCGCCGCGAGCGCTGCGGGCCACGCCGACGAACTGGCCGCCCGGGGCAGGGCCCACGAACGCCACCTGGAACACCTGGCCCGCGACCTCCTCACCGGCGCGAGCCCGGACGTGCTGCTGGCCTCTGTTCAACGGGCCGGGTGGCAGCCTCCGGTTTCGCTGACCGCGGTCCTGCTGCCCGCCGCCCAGGCCCGGCCTGCCTACCGCGCGCTCGACCCGGGCACCCTCGTCCTCGACGATCTGCCGGACGCCACCGGTGTGCTGCTCGTCCCCGATGCAGACCGATCACATCTCTTGCGGCAGCTGACCGACCGCACCGCCGTGGTCGGCCCGGCCCGGCCATGGACTCGTGCGTCCGCCTCGTACGCACGAGCCGTACGCGCGCGCTCCCTCTCTTCTGATATTCGCGACACCGAGGACCACCTGCCCGAGCTGGTGCTGAGCGCCGACGTGGACGCGTTCGCAGACCTGCGTGCCCGAGCCCTCGCACCGTTGCGGGCCTTGCCTGTCGCGACCGCACGGCGGCTGGAGGAGACGTTGCGGGCGTGGCTGCTGCACCAGGGCAGGCGGGACGAGGTGGCGGCGGCGTTGTTCGTCCATCCCCAGACCGTCCGGTACCGGATGTCGCAGCTGCGGGAGCTATTTCCGGATCTCGCATCGCCGCACCGGGTCCTCGAACTGACGCTGGCGGTCGGTCTCCGGGTGGGCTGACGTGTTCGACGGTTGCGTCCTGGGAAGTGGTGTACGGGTTCCGCCCGTTCCGGGGGTTTCGTCCCGGTAGCGGATGTCGCCCGAGAACATGAGACGGCCACCGGTTGCAGTACGGTCTCGGGTTCACTCCGGGTCCGGCGGGCCCTGTTGCCGCTCCAGGTGCGTCAGGCTTCCGGCGCGATCCCGTTGATCACGCGGTCGAGGAGGCGATCGAAAACCGCTTGGGGGTTCTGGTTGCCACCTGGTGCGGTCAGGGCCTGGGCCAGATGCGCATAGTTGCCGCTGGCGACGGCGGAGCGGAGGTAGCGGGTCTGGGCGTCGAAGACCTCGCCGGGGGTCCGCCCCGCTGCTTCGATCGCGCGCTCCTGGGCGAGTTCGTACGACATGTGGCTGGCCACGAACCCGGTGAGGAGGCTGAAAGTCTCCAGTCGCGCCTGGGCGTCCAGGCCAGTGGGGGTCATCACGGCGAGCGCGTAGTCCAGGACGGCGAGGGTGTTCGGGCCGAGGGTCTGCCGGGCCGGGAGCGCGGCGGGAAGCCACGGATGACGCCGCATGATGGCGCGTTGCTCGTGGGCGATCCGCCGGAGGTCTGAGCGCCAGTCGCCGGAGGGCTCGACCGGCAACCGGTGGTCACCGCTCACTTCGTCGATCATCAGCTCCAGCAGCGTCTCCTTGTTGGGGACGTAGCTGTACAGGGACATGGTCCCGGTGCCGAGCCGGGCCGCGACCGCGCGCATCGTGACGGCGGCGAGCCCTTCGGTATCGGCGATGGCAACGGCGGCCGCGGTGATCTCGGCACGGCTGCGAGCGGGCGGCCTGCCCCGTCGCGGGCGTTCAGCCGCCAACCAGAGCGCCTCCGGATCCACCCGGCTGGCGCTGCCTGATGAGGCTGCCGAATCTGCGCGGGCCATGGTGACACCTCCCTCGTCCTGACGGTCAATCCAAGCATGAGCTATTCTCGTACATTGTACGGGAACTTAGAGGCCTCCCCATCCCAGAAACGAGGCACCGCAACGATGCCCACGCGCCGCCCATCCGCGAAGAAGCCGCCCCTGAGCACCAGGGCCCTGCGACGGTCCATGCGGGGGTTGCCTCCCAAGCTGCACGACATCGCCTACGAACCCGGCCTCGTCGTACCCGCAGCCGACGGCAGCCCACTGCTGACCGACCACTACTTCCCACTGGACCAAGGGGACTTCCCCACACTGCTGGTGCGCTCGCCCTATGGCCGGGGCTTCCCCTGGGCGCCGATGTACGGCGTGCTCCTCGCCGAGCAGGGCTTCCACGTCGTCCTGCAGAGCTGCCGCGGCACCGGCGGCTCCGGCGGCGACTTCCACCTCTGGCGCAACGAGGCCGGCGACGGCCAGGCCACCGTCGCCTGGCTGCGCGAACAGCCCTGGTTCTCGGGTGCACTGGGGACCATCGGCCCCAGCTATCTCGGCTACGTCCAGTGGGCCCTCGCCGTGGATCCGCCCCCGGAACTGCGTGCGATGGTGGTCCAGATCGGCATGCACGACCTGCACGGCTTCTTCTACCGCGGCGGCGCTTTCGCTCTGGAGAACGCGCTCGTCGCCACCACCGCCCTCACCACACAGCACCGGGGCGTACCGAGCTTCCTCCGAGCCGCCCTGCGGCTGCAGCGCCACCTGCGAAGGGCTACCGGCGGCCTTCCCCTCGCAGAGGCGTACCGGCCGGCTCTCGGCGGCCCGGTACCGTTCCTCGACGAGGTCATGGCGCACCCCGATCCCGAGGACATCCATGGGACGGCGCGGACGTGGGGGCCGCGGCCGACGGCCTGAGGGTGCCGACCGCCCTGATAGGCGGCTGGCACGACGTGAATCTCGACCAGACCTTGCAGCAGTACGAGCGGCTGCGGCGCGCCGGCTGTGAGACGGCCCTGCTCGTCGGCCCATGGTCGCATCAGTCGGCACTCCAGCAAGGCTGGCCCGAGGTCTTCGCCAAGAGCCTCGCCTGGCTGCGGGCCCACTTGTGCGACGACCCGTCCGTTCTGCCACCGAGCAGGGTTCGCGTCCACCTCGGAGGCCGGCGCGCCTGGCAGGACCTGCCCGACTGGCCACCGGCCCGTCCGGGCCGGCACTGGTACATCGGCACTGGCGGCACCTTGGGCTCCCGCGAGCCGAAGGACGCGATCGAGCCGATGTCCTTTCGCTACGACCCGGCCGATCCGACTCCTTCTCTCGGCGGCGCCCTGGTCGGCGGGAAGGCCGCCCAGACGGACAACCGCCCTCTGGAGAACCGAAAGGACGTGCTGACCTTCACGACGGTGCCGCTCTCCGAACCGGTCACCATCCTTGGACCGGTGAGCGCGATCCTGCGAATCAGTACGGACACCGGGCGCGCCGATGTGTTCGCCCGACTCTGCGACGTCGATCCCCAGGACCACTCAACCAACGTTTGCGACGGCCTGCGACGGCTCCAAGCCGACGATGAGGCCTCGGCCACCCTGACCGTGGCCATGAGCTCCACCGCCTACCGATTTCCCGCCGGACACCGGATCCGACTGCAGATCAGCGGTGGAGCCCACCCGCGCTTCGCCCGCAACACCGGGATGGGCGAGCCCACGGCAACGGCCACTCGCCTCGCACCAGTTCGGATCTCGCTCCACCACCCATCAGTGCTGGCACTCCCCGTCGCGGACGAGACTGCCAACTAGTACTCCAGCCGGACTTCTCCATTTCCGCTGGTCAACGGCCTGGGAGTGGGGAGTGTAGCGGGCGGAGGGTCTGTCAGGGGCGGTCTTCATGAGGCCGCCCCTCGATCGTGTGCAGGCGGCGTTGGTAGTGGCAACGCCGGGGCAGGCTCCGGCCGTGATCAATGAGTTGGAAACCCAGCTGTGGGACCGTGAACTCGAGAACCTCCTCCTCCGCGTCGGCGTTCACTTTGGCCGTGTGGAGCCGCGCCGTCGGATGCGCGACTACGTCCGTGGCCTGCTCGGCCCGGTCGGCCGCAAGAACGGCTGGCAGCTGGCCGAATACGCCGGGCACGCCACCCCCGACGGCCTCCAGCACCTGCTCGCCAGGGCCCGCTGGGACGCGGACGAGATCCGCGACGAGCTCCAGTACTACGTCGCCGAACGCCTCGGCGAGGACGACGGTGTCCTGATCATCGACGACACCGGCTTCATCAAGAAAGGCACCACCTCCGCCGGCGTGCAACGCCAGTACTCCGGAACCGCCGGCCGTACCGAGAACTGCCAGATCGGGGTCTTCACCGCCTACGCCTCCGCACGCGGCCGAGCCCTGGTAGACCGCGAGCTCTACCTCCCCAAGTCCTGGACCGAGGACCGGGACCGCTGCCGCGCCGCGAAGATCCCCGACGAACAGGACTTCCGCACCAAGGGCAGCCTCGCCAAGGCCCTGATCCTGCGTGCCCTGGCGTCCCCGCTGCCCGTCGGCTGGGTCACCGCCGACTCCGCCTACGGCCAGGAAGGGCGCTTCCGTCGACTGCTGGAGCAGTCCGGCGTCGGCTACGTCCTGGCGGTGCCCAAGTCCCAGTTCAGCGTGGGCTGTCCACGCATCGACTGGCTGTTCGCCCAGGCCCCGGCCGAGGCCTGGCAGCGGATCTCCTGCGGAGACGGCGCCAAAGGACCGCGCGTCTACGACTGGGCGGCCATCCAACTGCCCGCGGTGGCGGAGTTCGACTACCAGGGCGAGGACCTGGTCCGCCGGCGATGGGCGCTGGCACGTTTTCCAGCAGGCACCATGGTGCTCATGGGCGATGGCAGATCCCGGCCAATCGAGACCCTGCATGCGGGTGACCGCGTTCGTGCGACGGATCCTGTCACGGGTGCCACCGGCTCACGCGAAGTGACCGCGACCATCCTCACCCCGGATGACCGCGACTTCACCGAACGGCGGCGATGTGGATGCGGGATCACCTGGACGGGCTCTTCACAGACGGCGACTTCGAGGAGTGGTATCCCGCTGACGGGCGCCGGGGCCTGTCGCCGGCGCGGCTGGCGCTGGTGTCGGTGCCGCAGTACGCGGAGAACCTCACCGACCGGCAGGCCGCCGAGGCCGTCCGGTGTCGTCTGGACTGGAAATTACTGCCTGGGGCTGGAGTTGGACGATCCGGGCTTCGATTTCTCGGTGCTGAGTGAGTTCCGTGACCGGATGGCCGAGGGCGACCGCGCGGACCGGCTGCTGGCGGTGATGGTGGACCGGCTGGCGGAGGCGGGCCTGGTCAAACGGCGCGGGCGGCAGCGCACCGACTCCACCCACGTCCTGGCGTCGGTGCGTCGCCTGGACCGGATCGAACTCGTCGGTGAGACCCTCCGGGCGGCCCTGGAGCAGTTGACCGCGGCCGACGAGGACTGGGTGTCCGCCCTGGTCACCGACGGGTGGGCCCGGCGCTACGGCCGGCCGGTGCGCTATGAGCGGTTGCCACGGGAGACGAAGGAACGCGAGCAGTACGCGGTCACGGTCGGTGAGGACGGCATGCTCCTGTTCCGCGCCCTCCTCGCCGCTGACGCCCCGGCCCGGCTCCGGCAGTTGCCGCAGGTGGAGGTGCTGCGGCAGGTCTGGGTCCAGCAGTACTGGTACGACGAGGAAGGCGCTCTGCGCTGGCGCGGGCCCAAGCAGACCCGCGACCGGCTGAGCCGACGCCACAGCCCTCGGCGCTCGATGTCCGCGGCGGCTGCCGGCGGGAGTCCCGACCCGGCTACTGCCACCGTTCCGTGGGCGTCGGCGGAGATCGTCTCTCCGCACGACCCGCAGGCCCGCTTCAGTCACAAGCCCGGCAAGGCCGAATAGGTCGGCTACAAGGATCACCAGACCGAGACGTGCGACCCCGGCCTGCCGAACGTGATCGTGCACGTGGCCACCACGCCGGCACCCGAGCAGGACATCGACACCCTGGAACAGATCCACGCCGACCTCGCAGCACGCGACCTGGCGCCGGCGGAGCACCTGGTCGATGGTGGCTACACCAGCCCCGCCACCATCCACCGGGCCAGGAACGAGTACGGGATCGATCTGGCCGGCCCCGTCCGACTCGCGCCCACGGCACGGGCCCTTCCGGGCTTCAACAAGGAGGACTTCCAGCCCAACTGGGAGGAGAAAGCGCTCACATGCCCCAACGGCGCCACCAGTCCGCCCTGGAAGCCGACACTCGCCGACGGCCGGCCACGCCTGTCCGTACTCTTCCCCCGTGCCACCTGCCGGGCCTGCGAGGACCGCCCCAAGTGCACCGGGAACGTCGATGGCAAGGGCCGCCACATCCTGCTTCTGCCACAGCCCCTGCAGGAGATCCAGAACCGCGTCCGGAAGGAGCAGAACACCCGACCCTGGCAGGACCGGTACGCCATGAGGGCCGGCTGCGAGGCGACCGTCTCCGAGACCGTGCACGCCCACGGTCTGCGCAACTGCCGCTACCGAGGCACAGCGAAGACCCATGTCCAGCACGTCCTCACCGCGGCCGGAACCAACATCATCCGCCTCAGCCGGCACCGCCCTGGCGATGGATCAGCCGACCACCTGGCGAGCCCGACCACCCGGTTCCGCCACCTGTGTCAGCAACTGAGCGAAGAGACTCGAATCCGACATTCCTGAAGATCACCAACAGCATCCGGAAGTTGAGCCAGAACCCCTAGAAGTGAACAAAGCCAGTCCGCAGGATCGGGCCAGGCCGGAGCGTGGTGGCATCCTTCGTGTACGTGGGCGCGGCGGTACGGTACGGCACGCCACTGACAACCGGCCCTGGAGTTCGCATGAGGTCAGCGAGCATCGGGTGGAGCTGCTCCAGCGAGGGGCCCGCCCACCGGGCCGGCCCCGATGGCCAAGGAGCCGGAGGCTGTGGTGAGGCTTCTGCCTGCTGCCCCTCGGCTACCGTCCAGGAAGGGCGTTGCAGCACGGGCGGGTTCTCCCGGTTGAGTTCGGATGACGTGCAGGCGGTCCCGGAACCCGGCGGGCAGGTCAGAGGCAGTACACGGCCCGTAGTCCCTGTTTGACGAGCGTGGCCCTGGTGGTGTCCTCCAGATATGTGTCCGCGCAGTCGAGGAAGTCGTTCCAGGCGGTGAGGGCGCCGTCGACGTCGTCCTGGCGGAGTCGGACGGTCCCGAGGTCGGCGAGGACGATGGCGCGGGTCCGTCGGCGGTCGAGGCCGTGGATGTCGAGTGCGTGGTGGAGGTGGTCCTGTGCGCTCGCGTGGTCGCCGAGCCGGGCCAGGATCATGCCGGCTTCGTGGGCCCAGCGGCCGATGCTGTAGTGCGAGGCCCAGGAGTCGCCGGGTGTGCCGGTGGCGCGTTCGATGGAGGTCTGTGAGGTGGCGAGGGGAGCGGGTGGCCGTGAGCCGGTCGCCGTCGAGGGCGGCGGCGACGTGCAACCTTTGCGGCGGTGCGGGGGTGAGTAGGGCGGAGCGACGGTTCGGTGGGGCCGTCGCGCGGACCGCGGAGAGGAATGGGATGACCACGAGTGCAATACCCGTACCGGTGGAGGGTCGGTCCCGGCCGACTGCCGGAGCGGACTCGGGGCCGGGGGCCGAACCGGCGGCCGGCGGCGGCCCCGGCGTGCGGGAGCTCGGCTTCGAGGGGTTCGCCGCCACGCGCTGGCGGCGGCTGGTGCGCACCGCCTACCTGCTGACGGGCGACCACTACGAGGCCGAGGACGTGGTGCAGGCGACCCTGGCGAAGGTGTTCCGGGGCTGGTCCCGGATCAGCCGGCTGGAAGAGCCGGACGCCTACGTCCACCGCGCCCTGGTGAACAACAACCTGAGCCGTCACCGGCGGCGCCGGGTCAGGCACCTGCTCGTGCCCGTCCTCCCCGAGCGGGCGAACACCGAGGGCATCGGCCACCGCGACGTCGAGGAGCGCTCGGTGCTGCTCCAGGCGCTGGCGGAACTGCCGCCGCGCCAGCGGGCCGTCGTCGTCCTGCGCTACTGGGAGGACATGAGTGAGCACCAGGTCGCCGAGGTGCTCGGCTGCTCGGCGGGCAATGTGAAGAGCCAGGCCAGTCGGGGCCTGGCGAAACTGCGCGGCCACCCGGCGTTGGCTCCGTACGCGGTGGGGACCGGTTCGACGATCGAGGGCACGGACGGAGGCGACAGGTGATGGGCATCGAGGACATGGTGCGGGGTGCGCTGCGGGAGGAGGCGGACCGGCTCGCAGTGGGGGGCTGGTCCGCCGGGGCCGTGCAGGTCCATGTGCGACGGCAGCGGCGGGGCCGCCGCCTGGCGCTGGGGGTGTCCGCCGTGGCGGCCGCGCTCGCGGTGGTGGCCGGTACGGGGGCGGTCCTGTCCGTGCAGGACGGGGCCCGCACCGTGGCGCCGGCCTCGCAGCCCCTGCTGGCACCGGTGGGTCCGGCGCCCGAGGCTGTGGTCGTGGAGCCAGGCCAGCAGCTGTCGCTGGGCCGCGAGGACTGGTGGATGCAGCTGAGGGACCAGGAGATCTGCATCCACGACCCCGTCGCGTACAAGGACAGCCAAGGGTGCGGCGGGTACTCCTGGGCGTCGGGCGAGACCCAGATCACCATGCAGTACCTCGGGTCGTCCCCGCAGTACCGGGAGGGTCTGTACAACCTCGTTTACCAGGGGCCCGGGCGGGTGGCCGCGATGGCCATCGAGCTGGACGGCCAGGCGCACTGGGCCACCGTCGCCTCGCTTTCCGGCGACCCGGGTTTCGCCAGCGGCGTCTTCTGGGGGCCCGCGCTCAAGGGGTCCAGCGGCGGGGGCGGCTACCCGCCGGGGGGCATCCGGCTCGCCGCGTACGACGCACAGGGGAGGGTGCTGGCGAGCAGGACGCTGTCGTCCTGAACGGCCGTCGGCCGCGACGGGTCCTGGTCAGCACCAGCACCACGCCGTCGCACCCGTACCGGGGCTCCTGCACCCCGATCCCGGTCCCGACCCCCTGGGGCGGCGGCCCCAGCGACGATGGGGACAACAACGGCCCGACGCCCCCCTAGAGTCCACACCCCCACCCGCCGCAGCACCCGCACCTCAGGGTGCCCCCGCCCCGGACTACGGCCTGGCTGCCCGCCAGGAACACGACCTGCAGAGGATGCTCGAGAAGGACCGTCTCGACAGCGTCCTTAGAAGCCGTTGTCTTTCCGGTCTTGATGGCTGTGTTTCCGCTGGTCGGGCATAGGGTCGACGGTCCCGTGGCAGGGGTGACGTGTCATGTCGTCGCTCGGGTGGAGGTCGGGGATGCCGTCGGTCGTGGGGCTGCTGGAACAGCGTGAGCTCACTGCTCGTCGTCGTGTGGACGAGCTGCGGGGGGAGGCTGACCGTATCCACGCCGAGTTGGTCGTGGCCGAGCGGGAGTGGAACGAGTGGGTCATCGCCCGCTCGCGCGTGGGCGAGGTGCTGGCCCCGGACGACGACGCCGTCGAGTCCGAGGGCCGGCGCCATCCCGAGGGGCAGGCGGTTCGTTCCGAGCCGGCGGTTGCGGCGAAGCCGAAGTCCGTGGTGCCTCTGTGGCCTGCGGGGCTGGCCTGGTCGGCGCTGTCGGAGGACTACCAGCGCATCCTGCATGCGCTCGCGAACCGGAACCGTCTCGGACAGGGCCCGCTGGCGTGCCAGGAGATGGCCGCCTGCTTCGGCTTGGACCCGGTGCCGGGGAAGGTGGAAGCGTTGCGGTCGAAGGCGAAGCGGCTGGTGGCCCGAGGCTGGCTGGTTGAGTCGGCGCCAGGTAGGTTCACGCTTGCGAAGGACGTGGCCGGGCAAGGCGGCGGGTCATGAGCGTCGTCATCGACCAGTAGATCATCGCCTCCGCGCTGCTGGTGGAGCGTTCGAAATCGCGCACGAGGCGGCGGCTTTGCATCAGGTGGGCGAAGAACCGCTCGACGATCCACCTCTTCGGGAGTACGACGAAGCCGCGCATGTCGTCGCTGCGTTTGACGATGGCGAGCACCAGGGCGAGGACGGCGAGGCTGTGCTCGACGAGGCTGCCGGTGTAGCCGCCGTCGGCCCAGACCAGGGCCAGCAGGTGGTTCCCGGCCACGACCTGGGCGAGTAGGACCTGGGCGGCGGTCCGGTCGCCGATGTCCGCGGCGGTGACCATCACGCCAAGGAGCAGGCCGAGGGTGTCAACGACGACGTGTCGTTTGCGGCCGTTGATCAGTTTGCCGCCGTCGAAGCCGCGGCTGTCGGTTCCGACAACGGCGTCCGCCTTGACCGACTGGGAGTCGATCACGCCGGCGCTCGGCTCCGGGTCCCGCCCGGCCTGCTCGCGGACCTTGCGTCGGAGCCGGTCGTGGAACTCTCGGGCCAAGCCATGGTCGCGCCAGCGCCGGAAGAACGAGTAGACCCGGTCCCAGGGTGGGAAGTCGCCAGGAATGGCCCGCCACTTCGTGCCGTTGTCGACCAGGTAGCGGATCGCGTCCAGTAGCGCGCGATGGCAGTAAGCCTCCGGCTGGCCGCCCCGACCGCGTAGCCAGCCCGGCACCGGCAGCAGCGGCCGGACGACCGCCCACTCGGCGTCGGTCATGTCGGTTGGGTAGCGTCGCACACGTTCCCCATGGTTGGCAGCGTTCCCGAACCTGTGCGCGAGGCAATCACACTGTCGGGCAACCGAGTTGGACGCACTCGACGTAGGCACGGAAGACTGTGGCACCAGGGCCTCCTGTTGCGCGTGGACTTCGACACCCACGAGCTGTGCAGGAGGCCCTGCTCTCATGCGCGAACGGCCGCAAGATCACCCGAGCGAGGCCATCGCCTGCTCAGAACATGCCGTTCTGGTTGCGTGCCTCGTCGGGGATCTGCTGCATGACGTCCCAATGTTCGGCGATCCGGCCGTCCTCCAGGCGGAAGATGTCGACGATCGCCGTCCCGGGGCCGCCCGGCACCCGGATGCCGTGGACGTGGGCGATCACGTGGTCGCCCTCGGCAAAGATCCGCTTCACCTCGGCGCGGAGATGAGGGAAGTCCACCTTGAGGGTTTCGACGAACTCCCGGAAGCCCTCCAATCCATCGGCGATCCGGGGATTGTGCTGGATGTAGCGGTGACTGAGCAGCTTCGAGGCCGCGTTGTGGTCCTTGTCGTTGATCGCGGCCTGGTAGAAGGCCAGGACGGTCTGCTTGTTCTCTTCGAGTCGTGCGCTGGGCAAGGCTCCCCCTCATGAGTGAACAGCTGTAGCGCTACGACTGTAGGGCAACGGATGTGCAGATACAATCGATCACTGTGGATGCCAAGTCACCGAGCAAGCAACAGCAGCGCGGGCGCAATCCCCGTGGCCAGGGCGAACGTCTCCGAGAGGAGGTCGTCGCTGCCACTCTCCGCATGCTCGACGAGCTCGGCGACGACCAGGCCCTGTCTCTCAGGGCCGTCGCCCGGGAGATCAACGTCGCCGCGACGTCGGTGTACCTGCACTTTCCCGACCGCGATGCACTCGTGCTGGCCGCGCTGGAGCGCTGCCACCAGGACCTGATGCTCGCCGTGCAGCAGGCAGAGCTCGCCGAGGACGGCCCGGTCGCCCAACTGCGTGCCCGGACCCTCGTCCTCGGCGCCTGGGCACACGACCACCCGGGGCTCTACAAGGTGCTGCACGAAAGCACCCTCAACCAGCGCACGGACATGCGCTTCAAGGAAGAACTCGGACGTACGACCACGGCCGCAGTCCAAAGGTGCATGGACGCCGGCCTGGTCCCAATGGACGACGCCTCTACGGTGGCCTTCGACCTACGCGCCGCCGTGCACGGCGCTGTGTCCATGCGGGTCAACCAGCCCGACCACCACTGGCCCCCGCTTGAAGACCAGGTCGACCGCTTCCTTCGCAAGCTCGTAGGCACGTCACCGACCCCAGTCGACGAAACAACTGGCGCATAGTCAGCTTCCCTAGGCCAGCGGGCGAGCTACGAAGTCCCGAACCCCATCGGGGCCCCGCCGTTCCCGCCCACCGAGATCACCCGAACGGGTCTCCTGGCTCGAACCGCTGCCCACCATGATCGGTCAGACAACAGCCACTTAGGGCAGCGGCCTGGTGTCCGGGGGAAATGCGCGAGCCGCCACTCGTGCAGGAACGTCACGGTGGCCGCGCCGCCAGCGCCCGCCGGCGAAGGGTGCTCGGCGGGTTCGTCCTCGGCCTGGGCGACCTTGCGGGCTTCCAGCACGACCGCATCCGCCGTTAGGGCTCCGGCCCGCAGAGCCATCGCGAGGCCGGCAACCAGGTGCTCGTGCGAGACGTGGCGGGCCAGCAGCAGTACCTCGATCAAGGCCCGGGTGCCCTCGGCGTCGCCGTGTGCCCGGACCGCAGCGGCCCACCAGGCGTCGTGGACCGGGGTGATCTTGCCCGCCGAGCGGGCCTGGTCGAGCGCGGTCGCGCCGGGGAAGGCTCCCGGCTTGCGGACCAGGGCCTCCAGGTAGTGGTCCAGCTCCAGTCGGCAGCCGCCCTTCGCGATCAGACGCTCGTGCCGGGCGGCTTCCACGTTCCGGTCGTAAACCACCAGGTGAGAAGCGTGGAGCACTACCCGGACCCGCTTGCCGATCAGCCGGACCGGCACCGAGTACCGGTTCGTGCGGACCGCGATCTGGCTGTAGCGGTCGACCCTCGGAGTGTAGAGCCGGCCCGTCTCGAACGGCTCGTCAGGCAACGGCATTAGCAGCGGTCGCTCGACCTGGAAGTACTCGTCGATCGTCCGCGGCCGCGAACCGATCCGGCGCCGCCCGTCACGCAGGTCCCACTGATCGACGAGCTCGTTCAGCTCAGCCAGCGGAGTCCACCTCGGGCACCGGCGTGAAGTGGTTGCGGCGGAAGTAGCCGATCTGCCCCTCCACCCCGCCCTTCTCGTGGGCGCCCTCGATGCCAGGCCGGCAGTAGAGCTCTCGATCCCGAACCTCCGCGGGTTCGTGAAGACTGAAGGTGGTTCAGCGTGAGCCCAAGTGTTCGGTGCAGCCATTTCCAGGATGGATCCGTGGGTTCAGAGGGTCACGCTGGGTCGGCTTCGAGAGCTGGCGCGCGGAACCCTGTAGCGGATGAGGCCGGCGGGAAAACCGGTCGACAGGAGACCTGCGACGCACTGTGATGAGCCCAACTGCCTGCCGCACGGGCCGGCCGACTCCAGGAGCTGATCTTGGCAACCGAGAGAACTGCGGACATCCGCCCCGCGATCGATGCCGCACTGGTCAGGCGCCTGGTCGATACGCAGTTCCCACAGTGGGCCGGTCTGCCGTTGGAGTTGCTTGACCCGGCTGGCTCGGACCATGTGATCTACCGGTTGGGCGAGGAGCTGTCCGTCCGGCTGCCCCGCCATGCCAGCGCCATCGGGCAGGCACGGAAGGAGTTCGAGTGGCTGCCGCGGCTCGCCCCGCACTTGCCACTGGCCGTCCCCGTGCCAGTGGGGGTGGGGGAGCCCGGCTTTGGTTATCCGTGGCCGTGGGCGGTCTCCTGCTGGCTGGACGGCGAGGTGGCGACGGTCGAGACACTGGCCGATTCGTCCGAAGCCGCCGTCGAACTGGCCAGGTTCCTGACCGCTCTCCAGCGGTTCGAGCCCGGGGAGACTCGGATCCTGGGCGCCCGCGAGGATCTCACCGTCCGGCCGCTGGTCGCACGGGATCGGGCAACGCGGGCCGCCATCGCGGAGGTCGACGGCTCCTTCGACACTGCGGCCATGACCGAGCTGTGGGAAGCGGCGATCAGCGCCCCCGGATGGGATGGTCCTGCGGTCTGGTTCCACGGCGACTTTCACACCGGCAACCTGCTGACCGTCGACGGCCGTCTCAGCGCGGTCATCGACTTCGGCGGGCTCGGCATCGGCGACCCGGCCTGCGACCTGGTGATCGCCTTCACCCTGATGTCGGCGGGGAGCCGGGCCGCCTTCCGCGCCGCGCTCGGCGTGGACGACGCCACCTGGATCCGGGGCCGCGGCTGGGCGCTGGCCACGGCCCTGAACGCCTACACCTACTACGCTGCCGTCAACCCCCGGGTCGCCGCGCAGACCACCCGTCAGATCACCGAGGCCCTCATCGGCTAGGAGCTGTTCAAGGTTCGGATCTTGTGGTTGAGGTCAGGGACTTCAACCACAGGATTGATCCGCGAAGGTGCAGGCCGGCGGTGTAGCTTTCGGGGCTCTTGTCGCATCGGGTGGCCAGTCCGCGCCAGGTCTTGATCTTCTGGAAGCACCGCTCCACGTGGTTGCGCTGTTTGTAGCGGTCCGGGTCGCAGGTGACGGGCCGGCCACCGGCGGAGCCCTTGCGTTTGCGGTTCGCCGCCTGGTCAGACTTCTCCGGGATCACCGTTGTGATCCCGCGTCTGCGCAGGTAGGCCCGGTTGGCCTTCGAGGAGTAGGCCCGGTCCGCGGCCACCGCGTTCGGCCGGGTGCGTGGCCTGCCGATCGGGCCGCGGACCCTGACCTTGTCCAACACCGTCTGGAACTGCGGACAGTCCGCTGCCTGGCCCGGGGTCAGTACGAACGCCAGCGGCAGGCCCGCGGAATCGACAGCGGCATGGATCTTGCTGCTCAGCCCGCCGCGGGACCGGCCGAGTCCGGCCGCCTTGGCCCGGGCCTTGCGCCGACGCCGTGCCTGGGAACGAACCCGGGCCGAGTCGGGCGCGTCGTCCGGTGCCGTTGTCGCATCACCCGCAGCACGGCCTGCTGTTGCGGCAGCGGGGACCCCTTTTCCTCGGTCAGAGCCTGCTCGAGTGCGTCCAGGGTCTCCCCGGCGACCGCAAGACCGGACGACTCGTGATGAGCCCGGACGATCGTGGAGTCCACGCTGACCACTGCCAGTCCGACCTGCCCGCGCGAGGCGGCTTCCGCGATCAACGCATCCATCAGGATCCCACTTCTGGAGGCGGTACCGCCGGTGCGGGGCAAACGTGGTCGACCCCGGCGCCGCCCGGATGTGCTGCTTGCCGACCGCGGGTACGACCACGACAAGTACCGTCGCCTGGTCTGGGACCTCGGGGTGAAGCCGATGATCGCCCGCCGGGGCACCGAGCATGGTTCTGGCCTGGGAACCCAACGCTGGTTCGTCGAGCGCGCCTTCGCCCATCTTCACTGGTTCCGCCGCCTGCGGATTCTCTGGGAGGTCCGCGACGACATCCACGAAGCCTTCCTCACTCTCGGATGCGCACTCATCCGCTGGCGCCGGCTGGCGGAAGCTCAGCACCGCCACTCATGGACACCCCATGAGGATTCGAGGACCTCGCTCGGCCACTCCTGCCGTACCTGCCCAAGCAGCGTCCGCTGTTCGTCGATCCAGCCCTCTTCGAGGCACAGCGGGATGAACACGGAGACGCACGAACTACCCAGGTCCTCCACACGGACAGTGACCGTCTCGTGCTCTGCGTTGTACGGCTGGATCCTGATCTCGGGGCCGTGGTCGTCGTCCTTCCAACAGATGTCCTGACCTGCGGCAAGTCGGTCCAGAGCGCGAGCCCAGCTCTCCAGGTCGGAAGGCGACAGGGCCGCGGCCACCCGACCGCTGACGAAGCTGCTTGTGACGAGGACCTCCGCGTCGAGCAGGTCATGAAGATGCAGCACACCCGGCGACCTGCGCCCCAACACGCGCACTCGGAGGCTGTTGTCGCCATCCGCGAGGCTGATCAGTTCCACCGTGCACCTCCTGCTTGCCCGCCCACACCTGTCAGGGCTCATGGTGCTGAACCAGATCTCCAGGCACAACCAGGTTGCCTGACGTCATTCTGTTAGGGGTTCTGAGGGCCGTGCAGCACACCGGCCCCCGTCGGGGACGGGGGCCGGTGTGCGGACGGCTACGGGCACTGCTCGTCGATCTTGTACTGGAGCGCCTTCGGGTAGTCGTGCCGGCTGAGCCGGACGCGGGCCAGGATCGGCGCGTGGTTGATGTCGTTGCCGGCATCGGCGATGTCCGTCAGGAGCGCGTCGAGCTCGGCGTGGGTGGTGAGCTCGAACCCGTGCATCCGGTCCTTGTCCGTGCCGAACACCTCGGCCAGCTTCTCGTACCGCCACGGGTGCAGCACGTTGTAGAAGTCGGCCCCGTTGGACGGCTTCTCCTTGTAGTAGCAGGGGCTGACCAGCATCTGTTCGATGCCGTAGAAGCCCTCGTTGTCCAGGACGAAGACCACCGGCCGCAGGTGGTGGCGCACCTGGGTGGACAGCTCCTGGCAGATCTCCTGGAACGAGCCGTCCCCGACGAACACCATCGGCCGCTTCATCGGCTGCTGCCGGCCCAGCGCCACGCCGGTGGCCGCGCCGACCGAGTAGCCGATGGACAGCCAGCTGTTCTGGGCGAGGAAGCCGGCCCGCTCGGTGATCCTCAGGTTCATCGAGCCGAGCAGCGCGAACGCCGCGTCCGAGACCACCGTGAACGGCGAGGGGCTCTCCGGGTCACCCCCGGTCGCCCGGTGCTCGAGGAAGTGGTTGACGTGCTCGAAGAAGCTGTCGTACGTCAGCTCCGCCGGGTACTCGTCGGAGCTCAGCGAGTCCAGGAAGGCGGTCGTGCTGGCCGGGACGTCCAGGCCCGCGGCGTGGGCCAGCGCGAAGTGGTCGGCCGGGAAGGTCTGCGCGCCCAGCCCTTCGCGCAGGGCCGGGATGAACCGGCCGAGTTGGACCTCGGGGAAGTACTTGGCGCCGACGCTGACGCCGCCCCGGGCCGCCACGATCCAGTCGTCGCCGATCGACTGCTCGCCGCCGAGGTTCTTGGAGGTGGACCAGGTGCCCAGGCCGATCCGGCACCCGGCGTTCTTGAAGGTCTGCCGGATCTCCGGCAGGCTCGCCCTGCCGTTGTAGACGCCGGCGAACAGCGGGTGCCGTTCGGAGACCACGGACTTCGCGCCGACCGTGGTGCAGAACTGCATCCGGGTGAGCTGGACGAAGTCCAGCAGCTCGTCCTCCAGCCGCTGGCGCACGAGTTCCTCGCCGGCCCAGACGATCGGTGTGCCGAACTTCCTGATCAGCTCCACCGCCGCGGTGACCGCCTTGTCCAGCATCTCCTGGTTCCGCTGGGTGAACGGCCGCTCGTGAGCGCGGAGTTCGCCCTGCGGGGGCGCGCACGGCGCGTGCCAGAGGTCCTCCATGACCTCCAGGTAGACGGGCTTGCGCTCGGTCAGGCACGCCGTGATCGCGCTGTCGATCTGCGAGGGCGCGAGCCCCGGGTTGGAGAGCACCTGCGCGTCCACCGTGACCTGGCGGTAGACGTCGAGGTTGCTCTCCCGGCGCGGGCTCATGTGCGAGGTGAGCAGGCCGACGGCCTGCTGGTTGAGCCACTGCTCGTAGGAGGGCGCCGCATTGATCGCGATCAGCGGCACGTCCTCGACGTAGGCGCCGCCGACGGCGTTGAGCACGCTGAACGCGCCCACCCCGTACGTCACCGCGACGGCGCCGACGCCGAGTTCGCCCTTCTCAAGGTCGGCGTCGGCGGCCCGCACCCGGGCGTAGGCGTCCGCGGCGTAGCCGCCGCCCATCTCGGTCGGGGTGCCGACCCAGCGCACCGCGGTGGTCTCGTGCATGATCGTCAGGAACGGGCCGAGGAAGTCGCCCGGCACCCCGAACAGGTGCCGGATGCCCAGCTGCTCCAGCCTGGTGGCCAGATAGCGGGCCACCGTCCATTCGTCGCTGCCGCTCATCGGCTCAGCTCCTCCTGCCGGCTCTCCCGGCGGACCTGCACCTCGGGCCGGATCTCCCGCTCCGCGGGGGGCGGCGGCGGGGGCGCCTCGTGCACGGCGATGGCCGCCCGGACGGCGGTCTCCACCGCGCCCTCGATCCAGGCGTGCTTGAGCGAGACGTGCTCGCCGGCGAAGTGCACCGGACCCTCCGGCTTGACCACGTCGAGGTGGAAGCTGGTCATCTGGTGCGGGGTGTACACCGCCGCCTCGCCGAAGGCGTACGGGTCGCGCAGCCAGCTCTGGGTCTTGCCGTAGCCGGTGTAGAACACCTCGATCCGCCGCCCGTGCACCGACTGGAGGTTGCGCAGCGCGTAGACGTACCGCTCGTCGTCCTCCATGGAGTCCCAGCGCACCGCGTCGTCCGACCAGCTGTAGCTGGCCAGCACGACACCGCCGCCCTCGCCGTCGGGCACCGGGTGCGAGGGGTAGTACATGAAGCGGTTGGGGTTGTCGGTGGTCGAGCCGCCGCCGAAGCAGTCGGTGGCGGGGCGCACGCTCGCCCGCAGCAGCGGGGTGTTCTGGTAGACGTCCCGCTGGCCCTGGCTGATGCGGTGCTCGTCCACGCTCCGGTGCGCGCCGAGCAGCACGTCCGGCAGGTTGCGCGGAGGCCGGTGGCCGTTGTGGGCGGCGGCCACCGCCGCCTCGGCGTCGTCCTCGCCGGCCCGCTGGTAGTACTCGTACAGGCCGGGGGCGATGGAGTCGAGTTCGGCCTTCCAGTCCGCCTCGGTGAACTCCCACCAGCGGCGGGAGAACTCCAGCAGCACCTTGGTGGCCTGGTCGTAGTGGGTCTCGATGATCGCCCGGCGCTTCTTGTAGGAGAACGGGGGCGTCACCTGGACGAACCGCAGGGCGGAGAACGGGACCGTGACGATCGCGAAGTCGCCCTTCCAGACGGTGGGTTCGGCCTCCGGGTCGTCCTCGGGGACGGTCCGGACGGCGACCTGCGGCCCGATCGGGCCGACGTCGCGGGCGCCTCCGCCGTCCCGGCGGGGGTCCCAGTACTCCATCCGGATCATCCGCTCGCCCATCCGCAGCTCGTCCCGGAGCTCCGCGGCGAGTACGTCGGGCAGCTTCCAGCTGCCGCCCGCGATCTCCCAGTAGGTGGCCTTGGGGTCGATGTCGCTGCGGCCCAGGAAGGTGTGGAAGAAGGCCAGGTGCAGCCGCGAGGTCATGTTCTCGATGGTGCCGATCGCCTCGATGGCCTCGTCGCTGAAGCCCGCGTACTCGCGCAGGAAGCGGCCCATCGAGTAGCCGTCGAAGTCGCGGATCACCCGGGCCCAGCCGTCCAGCCACTCGGCGAACGGCTTGTTCACCCGCTTGCCGTCCTTGATCACCGAGTAGTAGTCGCGGACCGGCTCCAGCGCCTGGTTGACCATGTCGGCCGCGGTGATCCGCACCTCGTCGCCGGTGAGGTGGAAGCCCTCGTTGATGCAGCTCGGGTCGGCGGTGTACTCCTTGCGGCGGGCCTGGATCCGGTTGGTGCGGATCCACGAGTTGAAGCGCTTGGCCGGCTCGCGGAAGTCCGGGCTGTCCGCGCCGTACTTCCAGACCTTGCCGGGCTCGAAGGACTCGTAGACCACCGGCGGGACCGGCGCGTTCTGGTTGCCGGTGTCCGGGTCGACGTCGACGTTGAAGAACAGCTGCCGCTGCAGGCCGAGGCTGTCGACCAGGGCCAGCGTGAGCGGGTGGAAGCTGGGCAGCCGCATCGCCCCCGCCTCCGCGTACTGCTCCGGGTCGTAGAACGGTGTGTCGGCGTCGTCGTCGGCGGCGCGGAAGGTCTTGATCCGCCCGCCCACCCGGCTGGCGTTGGCCTCCAGGATGGTGACGTTGTGCCCGGCGTCCTTGAGCAGCTTCCCGGCGACCAGGCCCGCGATGCCCGCGCCGACGATCAGCACGTCCTTGGGCTGGTCCGTCTCCGGGATGCCGTCCTTGATCAGGACGTCGAGGTAGCGCAGCTTCTGGTCCTTGCCGTCCGGGCCGACGAGCAGCAGCTCGCGCGCCAGCTGTTGGCAGGTCTGCCAGCGGGCGCGGTCGTTGGCCGTGCCCTCGATGACGGGGTTCTCCATGGTGTGTCTCCTCGCGGCGTGCGGCGGTCAGGACCCGACCGGCTTGTTGGGGAGGTCCTTGCCCTCGGCGAGGAGGCGCAGGGTGCTGATCGAGGGGGTGAAGGCGTAGAGCGCGCCCGTGGTGCGGACGAAACGCTTCATGTCGACGGTGCCGGAGGTGCCGTCCGCAAGGCCGATCTCGGCCTTGCCGGCGAGGCCGATGACCTTGTCCGGGCCGTTGGGGACGTGCGGGGCGCCCGTCGGGTCCCCGGGAGGGAAGTTCGGGTCGTTGGCCCAGTGCTGCTGGAGCAGCTCGAACTGCATCTCCAGCGAGGTGCCGTAGCAGACGAACATCAGCCCGCGGTCCTTGCCGTCGTCCGCGCCGCCCTGGAACGCCGGGCCGTACGGAATGCCCCGGCGCATCAGCCGGTGGCTCTTGGGCTTGTTGTCGCCGATGCCGGCGAAGGCGCGCGGGTGGGTGCGGCGGATGTGCGCGACCCAGGGGGTGTGCTGGCCGATCGGGTCGTTCTTGTAGTCGAAGTCGTTGCGGTCGGAGCCGAGACCGGTGAGGGCACCGGTCGGCGGGGCGAGCGGCGTGCCGTCCTTGGCGCGGCCGACCAGGCAGGCGCCGAGCCGGTTGGGGTCCATCGTCCCGGTGAAGTTCTCGACGCCCTTCACCACGGCCTTGTTCCAGCCCGCGACGTCCTGGCGCAGCCGGCGCACCACCTGGAGCGAGCCGTTCTTCATCCAGGCGGGCGCCTTGCGGTCGCCCGCCTCGCTCTTGTGGCCGAAGACGAACTCGCCGGGTTCGATCAGCTCGGTCCCGGCGTGGTTGTCGCGGAAGCCCTTGTTGTCCGGGTCCTCCCGGTGGAAGTCCTTCACGCCGGGCTGGGAGATGCCGTCCTTGTAGCCGAAGTGCTCGTGCCCCTTGAGCGGGCCGGTCAGGGTGCGGCCCTGGTCCACGTGGACGCGGGTGATCTGGTGCGCGTTCTCGACCGCGTCGAGGTTCTTCAGCTTCTCCTTCAGCAGCTCCTCGGTGTCGGCGGCGACGATGAGGACGGCGTGCACGGCCTTGTCGCCGGTGCCGGCACCGAACAGCCAGTGCTTGGGGTCGCTCTCGTCGGCGTCCCCGAGGGCCTCGGCCCGCGCGGCCGCGCCCGCGGAGAAGGCCGGGAAGCCGCTGAGGTCCTTCTTGACCTGGTCGGGGTTGCTGGCGACGGTCACCAGGCCCTCGAAGGTGAGCGAGACCCCGCAGCGGACGGTGGTGAGGGCGGGGTCGCGGCCGAAGGCCCGGCGGGCCAGTGAGTACTGCTCGTTGAAGTCCTCGGTCTCGTTGGTCGTCGCGACGGTGTTGAGGATCGCGGAGAGCCAGCCGCGGCCCTTGGCGGCGTCCGGGAAGTGCAGGTAGCGGAAGTCCGTGAAGTCCTTGTTGAACGCCGCCAGGATGTTGCCCTGGATGTCGGTGTTCGTGCGCAGCTTCGGCTGGGGCAACTGCTCGATGGACGGCACGGTGGTGGGACGGGTGGGGGTGGTGGTCACGCTCGGGCTCCTCGCGGTGGGCAGCAGGCAGGAACTGTCACGAGACGTGACAGCAGCAATACCCAACGTAGCTTCGCCGTCGAGAGCGCTGTCAACCGGAGGTCAGCCTCCCGACGGGCTCACCGAGCGTCACGGGGGAGTTCGAGTGACGGCCTGCGCATGCGGTGCGGTCCCGCCGCCGGCGCCGGATCCGGAGGGCCCGTGGCGGCCCGGCTCCGGTGGCGGCGGGGCCGCGGCCGCTCCCGTCAGCCGCGCCGGGAGACCGCGACGCCGGCCAGGCAGAGGGCGCCGCCCGCCAGGGTCAGTACCCCGGGCGCCTCGCCCAGCACCGTCCACGCCATCAGCACCACCAGGGCCGGGACGGAGTACGTCGTCGCGCCCATCCGGCCCGCCGTCGTGCGGGAGAGCGCGTACGCCCAGGTGGTGAACGCCAGCGCGGTCGGGAACAGGCCCAGGTACACCACGTTCAGGGTCGCGGACAGCGGAGCGTCCGCCAGGTCCGAGACCAGCTGCGGTGCGAACGGCAGGCAGGCCACCGCGCCGATCAGGCAGCCGAAGGTCGTCGCCTGGAGCGGCGTGGCGTGCCGCAGGGCCGGCTTCTGGCTCACCACGCCCCCCGCGTACACCGCCGCCGCCAGCAGGCAGAGCAGGATGCCGAGCACCGAGCTGCCGCCCCCGCCCGACATGGAGAAGCCCACCACGACCGCCCCGCCGAGCGAGACGGCCATCCCGGCCAGCAGCTTGGGCGGGAATCCCTCGTTGAGCAGCCGGCCGCCCAGCAGCGCGATCAGCACCGGCCCGATGCCGACCAGCATGGCGGCCGTGCCGGCGTCGACCTGCTTTTCACCCCAGTTCAGCGCGACCATGTAGAGCCCGAACCAGAGCACGCCCGAGGCGGCGATCCCCGGCCAGGCCGCCCGCGGCGGCAGCCCCTCCCGCCGGTACACCAGCAGGGCGAGCAGGGCCACCGCCCCCACCAGCAGTCGGCCGAGCGCGAGCGCCCCGGGCCCGAAGTGCGCACCGGCGCTGCGGATCGCCACGAACGCGGACGCCCAGAGCAACACCGTCGTGGAAGCGGCCGCCAGTGTCTTGCCGTCGATTCGGGACGTGCCCGCCACAGAGAGATCCATGCCGGTGAACCTATGCCCTGCAGGCTTCGGTCCCCACCGAAATATCGCGGGCGGCCCGCCGGTCCCGCCGGGCACGCAGCCCGGCCGCCTCGCCCCGCCGTCTCACCCGGACGTTCGCGCCCGCCGGACCGTCAGCATGTCCTGGGTGTGGCCGATGACGTAGCCGCCGTCCGGCCGGGCGAAGTGCCGCCGAACGTAGGCCGCCAGCTCGCCGCGGTCCGGCAGCGGGTCCATGGTGGCCAGGTCGGCCACGTTCACCATGAACTCGGCGACGTCCACCGCTTCGTCGAGGCGGTCGGTCCGGTAGTGGAGGTCGAGCGTCTCCAGCGCGTACTCGTGCGCCGGCTCGCGCTCGCGCAGGCTGTCGGCCAGCGGCCGCAGGTCGTAGCGGACGCCGGTGAAGTGCGCGGCCATCCGCATGCAGGGGCTCTCCGGGTTCTGGAGCACCACCAGGAGAGTCCCGCCGGGCGCCGTCCAGCCCAGGACCCGGCCGACCATCGGCAGCCACTCCTCGGCCGGCACGTAGTACAGCACGTGCGAGAGGTGGACGAGGTCCGCCGGCTCGGGCGGCTGCGCACGGTCGATCGGCTCGGGCAGCACCAGCGCCTCGGGGCAGGCCGTGCGGAGCTTCTCGCGCATCGCCGCGCTGGGTTCGACGGCCACCGTGCGCTCGAAGTGGCGCGCCAGGTGCGCGGTGGTCCGGCCCTCGCCCGCGCCCACGTCCAGCAGCACCCCGCGGTGCTCCAGCCCGGCGACGACCTCGCTCAGCCGGGCGTGGGTGAGCGGCTTCTCGTCGGTCCCGGCGAGGAACAGCTCGAAGGCCCGGCGGTACGCGGGGCCGGAGACGTCCAGCACCTGCACCGGGCCGGAATCCACAGTCCCTGCTGCCATGGGAAAGCCCCCTCGTCGACGGTCCGCACTGCCTGGCCATTCCAGCGCGAACCGGCGCGTCCGCCGTGCAGTGACGTTCCTGCCCGCGTGTCGCGGGGGTGCCCCGAAGGCGGAACGGCCGCCGCCCCGTGCCGGTCGAGGGCGCGGGGCGGCGGCGGGCCGGCGTGCGGTCAGCCGTGGCCGAGGCAGCGCTGGAGTTCGTTGAGGTCGTAGAAGTGGCTGCCCCGGGTGACGGGCTTGCAGGAGGCCTTGAAGGCGGTCTCCTTCTCGTTGTAGAGCATCCGCACGAGGTAGTCGGCCGGCTTGCCGTCGGCGGGCTTGTTCGTGAACAGGTCCCACTGGATGTTCGCGCCCATGGGGGAGACGTCGGCGCCGCGCCAGGGGTTGTTCCGGTAGGTGTACGGCGTGCCGGGCCCGGCGGGCTCGGTGCTGCCGGGCAGGCCCATCAGCGCGGCGAGCGGCTCGATCTCCTCGGCGTGGGTGAAGCGAAGGACGGCGCCCTTGTCGCTGGAGCCGTCCGCCTTCGCCCGGGCCTGGGCGAGGAGGTCGTCGAGGAGGACGCCGGCCATCCTGTAGGTGATCGTGCGTCCGCTGAAGGCGGGGCCCTTCTGGTAGAACTCCTCGGCGTCGTCCAGGTAGGCGAACCACTGGGCGTCGCGCGGGGCGAGGAAGCGGGTGAGGTCGACGTCCGGTGCCTCGACGCTCAGATCGGGCGCCGCGGCGAAGAGCTGGTGGAGCGAGCGCGCGAAGGAGACCTGCGCGGCGGCCGGGAGGGCGGCGACGAAGTCGCGGTGGAACAGGCGGGCGACGACGCGGTGCGCGGCTTCGCCGGTGCGGGGGTCGGCGTCGATCTTCGCGAGCACCGTGGCCAGCTCCGGGTCGCTCGCCAGGTAGGCCTGGTAGTCGGCGTTCTGCGGCTGCTTGTGGAAGTACAGCAGGTTCTTGTCGGTGACCGGGGCCTTGATCACGCCCGCCAGCGCCGGGTCCCCTTCGGTCAGACCGCGGGTGAAGGCCTCGGCGCTCGCCACGGTGCGCGCCACGCCCGACGTCTCGACCACGATGGGCTCGTGCTCGGCGGCGATCCTCCCGAACAGGGACGGAAGGCGCTGCTCCATGCGCAGCGCGGTCTCGTGGTGCTCCTGCGCGCCGCGCGCGGAGAGGTTGCCGTAGCCGAGGGCCGACGCCGCGTCCAGGAGCGACTGCACCTGCGGGCCCAGCTCCTCGCCGAGCTCGGTGAGGGCGCCCTGCTGCCCGGCCTGCCGCAGCAGGGCGAGCACCGCTTCGCCGTCCTCGCCGTCCGACATGGCCCGGGAGCCGTGACGGGCGACGTTCTCGGTGAACACCGGGCTGAAGCCCTTGGGCGGCTTCTGGTAGCGGCTCGGCTTCTCCTGCGGTGCGTACGGGGTTTTGGTGCCGTACAGGTCCTGGGCGGCGTGCGGAGCACCGGTCAGGTCCCGCGCGGACGCGGTTCCTGCGGCACACAGCACACCGACCGTGAGGGGGACGGTCATGGCGGCGGAGAGGAGAGCGGTGCGCTTCAACGCGGGTCCTTCGGTCGCAGCTGGCTACTACCGGGTAGCCTCGGTCGCCCGACAGGGTCGCGCGGCCACGGGAATCGCCGCCGACGCCGGGCTGTGAACCGGATGAAGGGCGGCTTAACGGTGTTGCACGTGAGGCCTGTTGTCGGTGCCCGTGCGCTCGGGCTTCGACGTCCTCGGAGCCGGTGTTCGTGACGCCCCGCCGGGACGGCCGGCCTCCCCGACTTCCATTGGTGTACGCACTATCCTTCAGGCGGCGCCGCCGCACCCAGTGTCCGCCACCCGGTCCCGTGCCGCCCGGCGCCCGAGTCGACCCGTCCCACGGAAGGCCTGTGATGCCAGCTCAACTCCCCACCACCATCGATGCGGTGATCTCCCGGATGGAGGAGATCGACGCGGAGCTCGACCCCCGCGACGGCGTGGCCTGCTTCAACCGCGTCTACCTGAAGGTGACGAAACTGGTCAAGGAGCACGTCACCGTAGGCACGTTCAAGGACAATGCGTTCCTGGAGCGGATGGACGTGATCTTCGCAGGGCACTACCTGAAGAACGTCGACGCCGCCAAGGCCGGCCGCCGGGCCGAGGTCCCCTGGCAGCCGCTCTTCGCGGCACGCGGGAACCGGGTCATCTGGCCGATCCAGTTCGCGCTGGCCGGCATGAACGCCCACATCAACCACGACCTCGCCCTGGCCGTCGTCGAGACCTGCAAGGAGCGGAACACCGCGCCCGAGGTCCCGCCGGTCCACGAGGACTTCGAGAAGGTCAACGACCTGCTCGCCAGTGTGGAGGCGGAGATCCGCGCCGAGTTCGAGCTGCAGATCGTCAAGATCGCCACCGGGCCCGCCGAGGACCTCAAGCACGCCGTCACCTCGTTCAGCATGTCGACGGCCCGTGAGACGGCCTGGGTCAACGCCACCCAGCTCTGGGCCGCGCGGAACAACCCCGCCGAGTACGCCTTCCACCTCACCGCCATCGCCGGGGGCGTGAACGCCACCAGCACCATGATCCTCGCCCCGGTCGTCCCGCCGCCGGCCGGCTGACGAGGGCGCGCGGCGGGGGTCGCGGGGGCGCCCACCCGTACGCGCTGTCATCGGCCTCCGAGGTCCCGCCCGGGACCTCGGAGGCCGACGTCGTGCTCGGGCGCCGCGGCAGGCCGGCGGGTGACGGACGGCCGCCGCCCATCAACGTCGCGGCAAAACCGAGCCGGTCCGTGTACGGCATGCGTCAAGGAGCGGCGCCACGGCGTGGCGGAGGGGGTGCACTGGAGCTGCGGGCGGCAGCCGTCGGGGCGATCCGCCCGGCGAAGCAACCCGCGCCGTCCTCTCCCACCCGAGCAGGAGCACCGTCCCATGACGACCACTGCCGCAGCCGCCACGTCCGCGCCGCCCGCCCTTCCGGTACCGGCCCCGGCACCTGTCCCGCCCGCCGGCCACCCGGCCACTCCGGCCGCTCCGTCCACCCCCTCGACCCCGTCCGCGCCGTCGGGCCCGTCCGCACCCGCGCTCGGCAGCCCGTGGCCGGCCTCGGCCCGGCCCGGTGCCGCCGGTGAGCTCATGATCGGCGGCGTCGGGCTGGCGGAGGCCGCCGACCGCTTCGGCACCCCGCTGTACGTGCTCGACGAGGACGAGGTCCGGGCCCGCGCCCGGGCCTACCGCCGCGCCCTGCCGAAGGCCGAGGTCTTCTACGCCGCCAAGGCGTTCCTGTGCAGCGCGATGGCCGACTGGATCGCCGAGGAGGGGCTCGGCCTGGACGTCTGCTCGGCCGGCGAACTGCGCCTGGCCACCGCCGCGGGGTTCCCTGCAGAGCGGATCCTGCTGCACGGCAACGCCAAGACCCCGGAGGAGCTCCGGCTCGCCCGCCGGCTGCGGGTCGGCCGGATCGTGGTCGACAGCCTCTCCGAGATCCCCCGCCTCGCCGCCCTCGCCGTCGCCGACGCCCCGCAGCGCGTACTGGTGCGGGTGGTGCCGGGCGTCGCCGCCGGGCACCACAGCGCCGTCCGCACCGGCGTCGACGGGCAGAAGTTCGGCTTCCGGATCGCCGGCGGCGACGCGGCCGAGGCGGTCGACCGCATCCTCGCCCAGCCCGGCCTCGAACTCACCGGCCTGCACTGCCACCTCGGCTCCCAGATCACCGACACCACGCCCTACCGCACCGCCCTTGACCGCCTCGTCGAGCTCATGGCCGACCTCCGCGACCGGCACGGCGTCGAGCTGCCCGAGCTGGACCTCGGCGGCGGCCACGGCGTCCGGTACCGCTCGCAGGACGAGGAGCTGGACCCCGCCCGCTTCGCCGCCGGGACCACCGCCCACCTCGCCGCCCGCTGCGCCGAGCACGGCCTCGCCGTGCCCCGGCTGCTGGTCGAACCCGGCCGGGCGGTCGCCGCACCCGCCGCGGTCGCGGTCTACCGCGTGCTGGCGGTGAAGCACACCGCCGACGGCCGGGCCTTCGCCGCCGTCGACGGCGGCATGAGCGACAACCCCCGCCCCGCCCTCTACGGCTCCGCCTACGACGTCCGTCCGGTCGGCCGGCCCACCGCGGGTACCGCGACAGGCGTCTTCGACGTCGTCGGCCGGCACTGCGAGGCCGGCGACGTCCTGGTCCGCGGCGCGCAGCTCCCCGCCGACCTGCGGCCCGGAGACCTGCTCGCCGTTCCGGCGGCGGGGGCCTACCAGCTCTCGATGGCCTCCGGCTACAACCTGGTCGGCCGGCCCCCGGTGGTGGCAGTCCGCGACGGCCGGGCCCGCCTGTTGATCCGGCGCGAGACGGTCGAGGACTTCCGCGCCCGCGAGGTCGGCCGCTGACACCACGTCGCCCAGCACGCTGTCCGAGGGAGCGTCAGCGGGGGAGGGCGGCCCAGGCTGTGGCGAGGCGGGCGACCAGGGCGGCAGCGGTGTCCGGGGCAAAGGAGAACGGCACCCGGAGGTGGTCGTCGTGGGCGCCCGTCGGGTCCATGGTGGCGCCCGGAACGACCTCCGCGCCGTGCCGCAGGGCCAGCTGCGCGTAGACCCGCGCGTCGCTGCCGGCGGGGAGCCGGGCCCAGAGCGCGGAGCCGCCCTGCGGGGACTGCCAGCGCCACTCCGGGAGGTGTTCTGTGAGTAGCCACGTCATGGTGGCGAGCCGCTCCCGCCGCAGCCGTTCCCGCTCGGGGGCGAGGGCGGGGAGGGCGGGGAGCAGCCGCGCCGCGAGCGCCTGGTCGAGCAGCGGGCTGCCGAGGTCGTCGAGCGCCTTGAGCCGGGCCAGGCGGGCCACGGCCTCCCGCGGCGCGCGGATCCAGCCGATCCGCAGGCCGCCCCAGACCGCCTTGGCCAGCGAACCCACCGTCACCACGGTGCCGCCGGCGGGGTGCGCAGCGATCGCCGGCGGGGCCTGTCCGGGCGCGAGGGCCGCCGCGTGGGCGCTGTCCTCCAGGATCGGCACGCCGTGCTCGGCCGCGAGCTCGGCCACCCGGCGTCGGCGGCCGGCGGACATCAGGGTGCCGGTGGGGTTGTGGAAGGTCGGCATGACGTAGAGCAGCGCGGGCCGGTGCTCGGCGAGCGCGGCGGCGAGCCGGTCGATCCGGATGCCGTCGGAGTCGAGTCCGACGCCGACCAGCCGTGAGCCGGCCGCCCGGAGGACGTCCAGGCAGCCCGGCCACCCCGGGGACTCCACGACCGCCGTCGCGCCGCGTCCGAGGAGGAGCCGTGCGGTCAGGGTGACGGCCTGGGTGGCGCCGGTGGTCACCACCACCTGGTCGGGCGTCGTCGGCAGGCCGTGCGCGCCGTGGTGGTCGGCGATCGCCGCCCGCAGCGCGGGCAGCCCGGCCGGGTGGTAGCCCGCGTCGCGGAGCAGCTCGGGCAGGTCCTCGCGGACGAGGTCGTTCAGCGCCCGGCCCAGGTCCGGCCCGCCGGCCTCGGCCGCCTGCCCGAGCGAGATGACGTCCGGCGGCTGCGTCAGCAGTCGCTGGATCACCGCGGTGGCCTGGCCACCGGGCACCCGCCCGTCCGGCGGGTGCCGGTGGGCTTCGGCGCCTCCCGTCACCCGGGTGCCGCTGCCCCGACGGGTCTCGACCAGCCCGGAGCCGCGCAGCGCGTCGTAGGCGGCGACCACCGTCGCCCGGCTGACCGAGAGCGCGTCGGCGAGCGGGCGCTCGGGCGGCAGGCGGTCGCCGGGGCGCAGGTCCCCGGACCGCACGGCCCGGACGAACGCGTCGGTGAGCCGCCGGTACAGCGGCCCCTCGGCCGAACTCCATTCCCCCAGCAGGTCGATCAGCTCGGCGGGCTCCGACGTCCCCCGGTTCCGGTCCACTTTCCCCTCCATTGGCACGGGCGGACGGGCCGCCGACGAACGAGGCTAACGGCATGACATCCACCGCACTCCCCGACCCCCGACTGGCCGCCGTCTGTGACCTCTCCGTCGTCGCCGCGCGGGACGGCGCCGGCCTGCACCGCTACGACGGTGCCGTCCAGGACCTCTCCCCGGACGGCGTGCGCCGCGGCCTCGCCGCGCTGGGCGGCCCGGCCGGCACCGAGCCCTACCCGGACCCGCACGACGAGGCGCACGCGGCCGCCGCCGAGGAGGCCCTCCGGGTGCGCTTCGGTGAACTCGAACTGCACCGGAGCAACCCCCTCTGGCACATCGAGAACCTGGACCTGTCCGGCTACGACCGCCCGTACGCGCCGCAGCCCGAGCGGGACGCGGCCCGGCGGGCCCACCTCGCCGAGTGGCCGGACGCCGTCGACGCGGCCGTCGAGGCACTGGACCGCGTGCCGGCACCACTGGCCGAAGCCACCCTGCCGCTCGCCCGCGGACTGGCCTCCTTCATCGACCCCCGGGGCGGCCACGTCCACACCGCCGCCCGCCGGGCCCTCCGCCGGCTGCTGGCCCACCTGGAGCGGGCCGCCGCCCTGGGCCCGGAGTCGGCGGCGCTCGGCGGCCCCGCCCTCGCCCGGCTGCTCGGCGCGGCCGAGGCCGGCACCCCGGACCTCACCGCGATGTCCGCCCGGGTGGACGCCGAACGGGACCGGCTGCGCGCGCTGCTCGACGAGTCGCTGCGCCGCATCGCCCCCGGCGCCGCGCCCGCCGACACCGTCCGGGCACTGCAGGCCGACCACCCCACCGCCGAGGGCCTGCTGGCGGAGTTCGGCAAGCTCGTCGACGAGTCGGTCGCCTGGACCGCCCGGCACGACCTGGTGCCCCACCACGACGTCGAGGTGGTCGTCGAGCCGATGCCCGAATCCCAGCGCCGTTCGCCGGCAGGGCTGTTCGCGGCCGCGCCGTACGAGGCCGACGCGCCCGCCGGCTTCCGGGTCAGCCTCCCGGACACCGGCTGGAGCCGGGCCGAGCGCGACCAGTGGCTGGCGACCGGCTTCAACCGCACCCTGATGCCCAACATGGCTATCCACGAGGTCGCCCCCGGGCACGCCAGCCACGGCCGGGCGCTGCGCCGGGCGCCGACCGACGTCCGCCGCACGCTCCACTCGGAGGCGTTCATCGAGGGCTGGGCCCACTACTGCGAGGAGCTGGCCCTGGAGCAGGGCTACCGCGACGGCGACCCGCGCTTCGCCGTGGCCGTCGCCCAGGACGCCCTGCGCCGGGTGACCCGATTCGCCTGCGCGATCGGGCTGCACACCGGTGCCATGAGCCTCGCGGACGCGGCGGCGCGGTTCACCGAGGACGTCGCCCTGGCCGGCCCGGCCGCCCTGCACGAGGCCCGGCGCGGGCTCTTCGACCCCACCTACGGCCGGTACACCTGGGGCAAGTTCGCGATCCTCGACCTGCGCGAGCAGGCCCGGGCGCGCTGGGGCGACGGCTTCTCGCTGCGGCGCTTCCACACCGCGCTGTTCGATCTCGGCGCCCCGCCCCTCGGCCTGCTGCCCACGGCGCTGGACCGCGGATGACCTCGCTCGCCGGCTTCCTGCTGGCCTCACTGGCGGTGGTCGCGGTGCCGGGGCCCAACCTGGTGCACATCGTCACGCGGAGCGCGCAGGACGGGCGGCGGGCCGGCCTCGTCGCGGCCCTCGGTGTGGAGACCGGCACGCTCCTGCACGTGCTGGCCGCCGTCGGCGGCCTGGCGGCGCTCGTCTCCGACCACCCGCTCGCCTTCACCGTGCTGCGCTACGCGGGCGCCGGCTACCTCGCGTACCTGGGCGTACGGGCCCTCCGCCGACGCCCGCCCCCGGACGTCGGCGGCGCCCCGGGCGACGACCGGCCGGCCCGGCGGCCGCTGCTCCGGGTCTGGGGCGACGCGGTCCTGATCAACCTGCTCAACCCCAAGGTGGTCCTGTTCTTCGTGGCCTTCCTCCCGCAGTTCGTGCCGGCCGGGCTGCCCGCCGAGGACACCCGGGCCCGGATGCTCGTCCTGGGCGTGGCGTTCCTGGCCCTGGCCCTCGCCCTGGACCTCTGCTACGCCCTGCTCGGCGCCGCGTTCACCGGCCGGCTCCGCGGGACACCGCGCCGGGAGCGGCGGCTGTCCTACGCCATCGGCGGCGTCCACCTCGGCCTGGCGGCGCTGGTGTTCGTCTGAACGCGGCCGCGCCGCCCGTTCGTCCTGCCGGGCCCGCCTCCTACGACGCCGCCACCGCCCCGGTGGCCCGGCGCCGGGCGGCCCGGCGGTGCTTGGCGAGCTTGGCCAGGGCGAACACCACCGCGGCGGCGCAGGCCACGGCCGCCCATGCGGGCAGGAACACCGACGCCGGTACCAGCCCGGCCAGGGTGAGCACCAGACAGGGCAGGTACCAGCCGAGGACGGTGCGCACCGGATCGCCGTACCGCAGGGAGATGGCGGCGTTGGCGGAGTAGAAGGCGAGGATGCCCCCGCACAGCGCCCAGCGGGAGCCGGGCGGCAGAGCATGGTCGGGCTCGGCCACCGCGGTGCCGAGGGCGGCGGCGACCACCGTGATGCCCGAGACGAGGACGAACGGCAGGTACATCACCGTGTCGCGGATGGCCCGGTCGGCGCCGCCGGCCTGCGCCCGGCCGAGGCCGCGGGCGGCCTCCGTGGTGCCCCAGGTGAAGAAGATCATCGCGAGCTCGGCCACCACCACGAAGGCGAGCAGCGCGGCCAGCGCGGACGGCCGGGTGAAGTGGTCGGCGAGGGTGAGGACGACGGTGTAGACGCTTTCGCCGAGCACGATGACGACGAAGAGCCCGATCCGTTCGACCAGGTGTTCCGTGGAGAGCCGGCTGTAGAACTCGGCGGTGATGCCGGCGCGGACGGCCAGCAGCACCACCTCCAGCGCGACCGCGACGATCCACAGGACGAACCTGCCGGGGTTCGGCACGGCCGCCGACACCGCCCAGAGCGTGGCCGGCACCAGGCAGTAGAGCACCGGCCGCCAGACGGGCAGCGGGCTCTCGGGGTCGCGGGCCCGGCCGATCCAGATGGCGAAGAAGCCGAGCCGCACCCACGCCGCGCCCAGCGCGTACGCCCAGGCCCGGTCGCCCAGCCCGTCCGGCGCCGCGGCGGCCATCAGCCCGAGGCCGGGCATCGCACCGAGCAGCAGCGCCTGGCTGCGGGGGGTGTCGGAGCCGAACACGTTGATGGTGACCGTGAGGTTGGCCCACGCCCACCAGGCCGGGAAGAACAGCACCAGGAAGGTGCCGAACTCCTTCGCCCCGGGATCGCCGTGCAGGTCGTGCGCCAGCACGGCGACGGTGGCGACGAACACCAGGTCGAAGAAGAGCTCGAACCAGCCCGCCCGCTGCTCCTGCGGCACCGCCTCTTCCGATTCCATCCCCCCACTCTGCCCGCCCACCACACCCACCCGCCCGGGGCGCGCCACAGGGAGGGGCCTCTCGACTGTCGGCTCCGTCCGCGGGCGGATAATCCGAACGGCCATCTGTCACCTCGACGACCTCGATGAACGTCGTCAGGGAACCAGGACGCACCTGTGCCTGGTCGAGGATCCCGACCAGACCTGCGGAGACGGACAGTTGCTGCGTAGGTCAGCGTGAGGGTGACCGAGTGGTCGGGCCGCGCCCCGGTGGGGGCGCGGCCCGTTGCCGACCTCCTCGGGGCGTCAGCCGGTGACCCACCAGGACAGGGTGCCCGTGAGGGACGGCCGCAGGGCCGGGTCGAGCACGTCCGGCGTGGGGTCGGTGGCGACCGCGGTCAGCCGGTAGCCGATGCCGCGCGGGCCGGCGGCGAAGCCGAAGGAGGAGAGCGGGATGGTGGTGCGGCCGCGCAGGTGGGTCAGCTCGCGGCCGTCGGAGTACCAGCGGAGCGTGGTGCCGGGGACGGGGAGGTCGACGGTGAGCCGGCCGGACGAGTCGAGCGTGGAGTTCGCGGGCGTGGTGCTGGTGATGGTCGTGGCGTGGCGGTAGAACCCGGCGATCATCGCCTCGCGTCCGGGGAGGTTGAACTCGCGGCCGAGCGATCGCATGATCGAGTTCTCCGTCGGCCGGAAGATCCCGTCGGGGTAGTAGCCGCCGCCGACGTACGCGCCGACGGTTCCGCCGTCGGGTGAGGTCCGGCCCAGCCACCGGTACCACTTGGCGCGCTCGCGGCGCATCCGGTCGGTGGTCAGGGTGCTGATGTTGGACTCGGCGGGTTCCGCGCCCTGGTAGGTGCCCTGGCCGTCGTAGTAGTACTCGTCGGCCAGCTTGCCCAGGGAGTGGCCGGTCTCGTGCACGGCGATCTGGCCGGAGCGGTTGTTTCCGCCGGCCACCGTGGCGATGCCCTCGTACCCGAGCGGGGACTGCACGTCGTTGTAGCCGGCGCCGCCGTACTTGGCACTGTTGGCGACCACCAGGACGAGGTCGGCCTGCGGGGCCTTGGCGGCGTAGCGCTCCACGGCCTCGACGTCGACGCAGAGCAGGCGCTCGATGTCCTCGCACCAGAAGTACGATCCGAGGGCGGTGTCCCGGACGGCGGCCCGGTCCGGGTCCCCGGTGATACCGGACTGTGCGGAGACGGCCTCCACCGCCCAGACGTTGAACAGGTTGCGGTAGGTGGTGTACGGCTCGACGGCGCTGACCTCCTGCCACTTGGCGGCGGCGTCGGCGCGGAACTTCTCCTGCTCGCCGGCGGTGTAGCCGTCGCCGATCACCACCACGTCCAGTTTGGTGTCGGTGCTGCCGTTCTGGAGGAGCGGGGTGACGGCGCCGTCGGCCGCGAGGGCGTGCGTACGGTCGGCGAGGTAGGGCGAGGCGGGGGAGACGTTCGCCCGGCCGATCCCGCCGTCCTCGGCGAAGACCTCGACCTGTTGCCGACTGCCGGGCGCCTGCCCGTGCCCGTCGGGCGCTGCTCCTGCGGGCGACGCCGCAAGAATGGCCATGGACATGACAGTCATCAGGATGGCAGAGGTCCACCTGCGTTTGCGCACCGGGGCTCCTTCGAGGGGGGACTGAAGGCCGATCGTACATATATGACATGGCATCAGGCCAGGGATCGGACGGCGCCCTCGCGGGTTACTCTCGCCGCGGCGGCCCCCGCTCTGTGACCCACGGAGGCGCCCGGCCGTCCCCCGGCCGCTCTCGACCATCCCCGTTCGCCCACCATGGAAGCGGAGACCGGCACCCATGACCGACCCCGACCGCGTCATCCACATCCGCCGCCCCTACCTCGACCTGATCGCCGGCGGAGCCAAGACCGTCGAGGTGCGCGTCGGCTACCCGAGCATGCGCCGGATCCGCGCCGGCCACGTGCTCGCCTTCGAGTCCGGCGACGCGCGCTGCCGTGCCCGGGTGGTGAAGGTCGCCGAGTACGAGTCCTTCGAGGCGATGCTCGACACGGAGGACCACCGGGCGATCGGCGGCGAGGGCAGGAGCCGGAGCGAACTCCTCGCCGCCTGCCGTGAGATCTACCCGCCGGAGAAGGAGGCGCTCGGCGTCCTCGCGATCCACCTGCGGCTCGCCCCGTGACGAGGCCCGGGCGGGTGCTCCGAAGCCGGCCCGCCGGACCGATGCGATGATGTCCGGCATGACGGACTCGGACGCCCACGACGACGGCGTGATCCTGGACGACCTGCTGCGCGAGGCCGCCGCCGACGCGGCCGGGGCGCTCTGGCGACTGACCGGCGACGACCGGCAGCTCGACGCCAACGTGGTGCGGCTGCGCCCGGCCGCCACCGTCACCGACCACGTTGAACCCGATCTGGACGTGCTGGTCGTCGGGCTCTCCGGTGAGGGCACACTTCGCTGCGCAGGCACCGCCCACGACCTGCGGCCCGGCGTGCTGCGCCTGCTGCCGCGCGGTGCCGCGCGCGGGGTGTCGGCGGGGCCGGACGGCGTCGTCTACCTGACGGTGCACCGCCGCCGCCCGGGCCTGGCCATCCGCCCTCGCCCGTCGTGACGCCGCCCGTGACGCCTGCAGCGACCGGCCTGCTCGGCGGCCGCGCCGCCCGGGACACCGTCGCCCGCTCCGGCCACGGCTACGGCCCCGACGCCTCGTCCGCCTCCTGGTCGTCGGACACCTGACACTTCGTCCGCCGCCCGGGCGGGTTGGTCAGCCTGTCGCCGCTGCGTCTGCCGCCGCGTCCGCCGCCGCGTCGGGTCGTGGCGCCAGGACCACCACCGCCGTCTCGGCCGGCCGCAGCGCCGCGAAGGCGTCCAGGTTCGCGTCGACGGTGAGCCAGCGCGCCCACAACCGCTGCCGCTCCTCGCCCGCCGCGGCGTGCGCGCGCACCGGCCGCCGCCCGTCGACCAGGTCGACGACCGCGTCCGGCTGCGCCTGCAGGTTGAGCCACCAGGCAGGCTCGGCCGCGCCCCACCCGTTCATCGCCAGCGCGACCAGGTTCGGCCCGTCCTCGAAATACCCGATGATGACGCTGCGCTCCCGGCCCGTGCGACGCCCGGTGGTGGTCAGTTGCAGCGTGCCCCAGCCCTTGCGCCCCGGCCGCCACAGCCCGGCCCGGCGGCCGAGGATGCGGTAGATCCCCCGGTGCACCGACCAGGCCAGCCGGATGAACCAGCGCGGCGGGACCCGCGGCGCCTTCGACGACTTCGGCGTCCCCGACGGGCGTTCGACCGACATGGCGACCTCCCACACACTGCGCTCCCGACAGGACGATAGCCCCGGCCGCCGACGGCGCCCAGACCCGCGACACACCGGCCTGAACCGGGGAGGACACCGGTCGCTCGGAGACCGGCGCCGCGCTTGCTCGCCTGCGCAGCGACCACGGCCCGCCGTGGTCAGGGGCAGTTGCGGACGGCGAAGTCGCAGAGGTCGGTGCGGTTGGGGCTGTCGGTCTTGGTGAGCAGGCTGGCGACGTGTTTCTCGGCGGTGCGCGGGGAGATGAACAGGCGGCGGGCGATGTCGGTGTTGCCGTAGCGCAGCGCGAGCAGGACGAGGACGTCGTACTCGCGGGCGGTGATGCCGCGTCGGCGCAGGAGCTGCGGGACGCGGGTGTGGCCGGAGCGCCGCTGGGTGGCGGGCAGGCCGGCCTGGCGCAGGAGGGAGCGGCAGGCGCTGGCGGCGGGGGCGACGCCGGCGTCGTGGAAGTGCTCCTCGGCGGTGCGCAGCCAGCGCGACGGCTCGCCCCAGCCGTCGGCGAGCGCGGCCTCGGCGGTCAGGCGCAGGCCGAGGTGGCGGGCGAGCGGGAACGGCTGGGAGGCGTCGAGGGCCGACGTGAGGGCGTCCGCGGCCTCCGCGGGCCGACCGGCGCGGCCGAGCAGCACGGCGCGCGCGAAGTGGACGAACTGCAGGTTCCAGCGCAGCCGGGTGGGTGCCTGCCGGGCGGCCTCCTCCAGACGCTCCAGGTCGAGGTCCGCGTCGACGGCGGCCACCAGCAGCTCCAGGCCGTGCCGACCGCCGAGGAAGTAGGTGGTGGGCCGGCCCTCGTCCCAGGCCCGGGCCGCCGCCAGGGCCGCGCGGGCGGCGGGCCGGTCCTCCGCGAGGAGGGCGGAGACGGCCTCGCAGAGCCCGAGCACGATGGGCGTGTACTCGCTGTGCTCGCCGCCGAGTTGCCGGTACTCGGCGAGCTTGCGGGCCAGTTCCCGGGGCCGGCCGCGGTGGGCGGCGAGCATGGCGTCGATGACCCGGACGTAGGTGAGGTCGCCGGTGTGACCGAGGCGCGCGAGGACGGGTTCGCAGCGGGTGGTGATGCACTCGGCACGCGGGTAGTCGCCGCGCAGGACGGCGAGCAGCGCCAGGCTGGCCTCGGTCTGGTGGGCGGAGGTGATGGCGCCGCTGCGCAGGTACACCTCGTGGACCTGTTCGAGCTGGTCGGTGCTGCCGGAGAGCAGGCCGTGGTTGCCGGCGAGGCGGCCGACGGCGCGGGCCCGCCAGAGCGGGAGGCCGTGCTGGTCGGCGATGGCGACGATGCGGCGCAGGCAGGCGTCGGCCTCGTCGAAGCCGCGGGAACGGGCGAGGAGGGCGAGCAGTTGCAGGCCCTGACAGGCGATCACGGGAAGGTCGAGGCGGATCGCGGTGTCGGTGGCGGAGCGGACGAGGTCCTCGGCCCGGCCGGCCGCACTGCCGGGGGTGGCCCGGCCGTCGCGGACCTGGACGTAGCCGTCGACGATGTCGACCGGGATGCGCTGCTCGGGGGTGCAGTCGGCGGCGAGCAGGGCGCGGGCGGCGGCGACCTGTTCGGCGGCCTGCTCCCACCGGCCGACCATGGCGGCGGCCCAGGCGAGGCGGGCGTGCAGACCGGCGCGCCGGCCGGGGCCGAGCTCCATGGCGGCGGTCGCGGCGACCGAGTCGGCGAGGGCGAAGGCCCGCTCTATTCGGCCGGACTCGGTGAGGGCGTTGAGCAGGGACTCGACGGCGTCGGCCCAGGCGGTGCGGTCGCGGCGGGCGTCGAGCAGCTCGACGGAGCGTTCGAGCAGGGCCGCCGCCTTGTCGGCCAGGCCCTCGCCGATGGCCTGGCGGCCGGCTGCGGCGAGGTGCAGGCCGGCTTCGTGGTCGTCGCCGGCCTGCCGGCGCAGGTCGGCCGCGAGTTCGCGCAGCTCGCAGGAGAGTTCGCGGGCGCCGGCCTCCAGGGTCGCGGCGGCGCGCCGGGCCAGGGCGGCGCGTTCGCCCGGGAGCAGCCCGGCGAGCAGGGCCTCGGCGGTGAGCGCGTGCCGGAAGACGTAGGTGTCGCCGTAGCCGCTGTCGGGGTGGATGATGCGGGCCTCGACGGCGGCGCGCAGGTGGATGTGGAGGCCGCGGTCGTCCAGGCCGGTGACGGTCTGCAGCAGGGCGGGGGAGAAGCTGCGCCCGAGGACGGCGGCGGTGTCGAGGGCGGCGCGGCCCTGCGGGCCGAGGCTGTCGGCGCGGGCGGTGATGCTGCGGGCCAGGGTGGCGGGCACGGTGGTGCCGAGGTCGCGGGTGAGCTGCCAGCGGCCGCCCTCCACGGGGCGCAGGGCCTCGGTGGCGATCATGCCGTTGAGCAGTTCCTCGACGATCAGCGGGGTGCCGTCGGCGTCGCGGTGCAGCCGGTGGGCGACCGGCTCGGGCAGCGCCTCGGGCGTGGTGTCGAGGCAGGCGGCGGCGAGGCGGGTGACCGCGTCGTCGGTGAGCGGCCGGAGTTCGACGACGCCGGCGGTCTGGTGGCGGCGGCACTGGTGGGCGAGGTCGAGTGCGGCTCCGGCGCCGGGACGCAGGGTGGCGACGAGGGTGACGGGCAGTCCGGCGAGGTTGTCGACGAGGTACTCGGTGACGGCGATCGTCTCGGTGTCGGCGTCGTGGAGGTCTTCCAGGACGAGCACGCAGCCGTGGTCGCGGCCGACGGCGGCGAGGAGCCGGAGGATCGCCTCGGCGAGCACGATCAGCGACTCCGGCTGGTGCGGGGAGTCGGGCCGGCGCCACTCGGGGACCAGCGGGGACAGCGCCGCACGGTAGGGCTGGAGTTCGGCGTCCTGCGGGGTCAGACCGGTGCGCACGAGGGAGAGCAGGGCCTCGGCGAGCGGGCGCAGGGCGATCGGCGCGCCGGCGCGGCTGCAGCGGCCGCGCAGGACGGCGGTCCGGCTGCGGGCGCGGTCGGCGGCCTCGGTGACCAGCCGGGTCTTGCCGATCCCGGCCTCGCCGACGACGAAGACAGCTGCGCCGCGGTGGTCGCGGCCCTGGCGGACGGCCTCGGCGAGGAGATCCAGTTCGTCGTCGCGGTCCACGACGATCGGCGAGTTGGCATGCACTTCACCACCGTAGAACGGATCGCTCGATATTCAATCATGGAACAACAAAACAAGACCGTTGCCCTCTGCTCCGGGAGGGCGGCGGCCGGCCCGGCCGGACCCCTCTCCTGGGGTATGGGCCGGGCCGACGGGCCGTCAGAGGAACGCGGCGGAGATGGTCTCCGGATCGGTGCCCGCGGCCCAGCCGATGACCAGGCCGGCGACGATCAGCGGCTTGACGCCGACGGCGACGCGCATCAGCCCCGCGATCCGGTCCCGCGGCGCCTCGGTGCTCTCGGGACAGCCGGAGCAGGTCGCCTCGTCGGCGGCGTGCTGGTGCTCGGCGCCGTGGTCGTGATGCTGGTCGTTCATTGCGGAGTTCTCCCCTGCGGAGTGGCGATCCGTGGTGCCGGTCGCTCGTATGGTGGCGTGCGCCGTCGGCGGCCGTGGTACGGCTACCGGCTGCGCGGTGGCTGCAGCGCTGCCAGGGATGGCACCCGGCCCGCGTCTGCACGTCTGAGGAGGCCGTGGCCGATGCCGGCCAGGCCGTTCATGAGGTCGGGCGAGTCGGTGCCGGCGGGCACCGCGCACCGGGGACCGCCGCGGGTGAGCCGGACGAGGAGCCGGCAGGTGTGGTCGGCGAGCGCCTGCTGGGCGCCGGGCAGGCCCACGCGCGCGGCGGCGGCGAGGAGTTCGAGCCGGCCGGTCTCGCCGAGGGCGAGGCTGTGGTCGGGCAGCGGACCGGCGTCGGCGGCCGCGCGGACGGCGCGCAGCAGGTCGGGGCGCTGGAGCTCGGGGCGCAGCGGGTCCGGGCTGAGCCGGCCCGGGTGCGCGGGCCGGCCCGGCCCGACGGCGGTGCCCAGCCCGACGGCGGTGCCCACCGCGTGGGTGGCGTCCTGCGCGTCGGCGAGGGCGAACGCGGCGCCGGCGAGGCCGTGGCTCCAGGAGTGGTCGGGGAGGTCGACGGGCTGCGCCAGCAGCCGGGCGGCGGTGGCGAGCGCGGCGTGCCCGGTCGCTCCGGCCTGCCCCGTCGGCCCGGCGGAGTCACCGAGGTCACGGACGTGGCGGGCGAGCGCCCAGCCCACACCGTGGGCGCCGTGCGCGAATCCGTCGGGCAGCGTGGCGGGCGCAGCCGCCGTGAGGCGTTCGGCGCAGAGCGCGGCGCCCCGGGCGGCGGCCGGCAGCGCGGTGTGCCGGTGGACGGCGTTCAGGGTGGCCAGGCAACCGGCCAGGCCACCGGCCACGGTGAGGTCCTCGGTCCGCTCGGCGGTGTGTACGGCGAGGGTGACGGCGGGTTCGATCAGGGCGGCGAGGTCCCGGTCCGCCAGCAGGGCGGCGAGGTGCGTCAGCGCGTAGGCGAGCCCGCCCAGGCCGTGCGCGGCGCCGCAGCCGACGGCGGCTCGCAGGTCCGGCCGGGCGGCGAGGTGGTCCAGCAGGCCGGGCAGCGCGGTGACGGCGCGGCGGGCGGCCTCGGCGTACCGGTCGGCGTCGGTGAGGTCGGCGAGCTGGGCGAGGAAGACGGCGGTGCCGGTGTAGCCGCCGGCGAGAGCCGCGCCGAGCGGGAGGACCGCCCACTGCCCGGGCCGGACCTGCTGGGGGCCGAGCCAGTTGACGCGCCGTTCGTCCGGGAAGGCACCGGCGAGGACGGTGTCCGCGAGGTTCCGGGCCGCGGTGACCAACTGCTCGGGCGAGGGGGTTACTCGTCCGGCGGCGACGGCGGCGCCGGCGGAGGGCGCGACACCTGGTGCCGGGAGCGCGGCGGTGCCGGGGGCCGGAGTGCCGGTCGCGAGTGCGGCGCGGATGATCCACTCCTGGTCGTAGCGGTCCACCGCCCCCATCCCGGCGATCTTGGTGAGGACCTGGTCGAGGGCGGGTGCGGCGAGGTCGCCGGCCCACTCGCCGTCCGTCTCGGCGCCGGGCGCGCCGACCCACGCGCCGACCGTCGGACCGCCCCGGACGGCACGCTCGCGCGGGCGGTGGACGAACAGCGGCACGTCGCCGGCCCAGAGGTCGCCCCGCTCGTGCGGCCCGGGCCGCAGGCCCTCGCCCCCGCGCGCCGGTACGGACTCCAGCCCGTCGAGTGCCCGGTCGTACTCGGCGGCGTCGCAGAGCAGCCCGGGGTCCGTGAGCTCGTCCAGCAGGACGCCGTACAGCCGGGTGGGCCGCAGGACGACGCGCAGCTCGGCGTCGGTGAAGGCGCGTACCGGGCCACCGGGGGCGGTGAGTTCGGCGCGGCGCTCGGTGAGCAGGTCGTACCCGGCGCGGAAGCCGGCGACCAGGGAGTCGGCGTAGCGGGCCGGGTCCGCCACGGTGCCGTCCAGCACCGGGCGGTTGGCGGCCTCGGCGAACCGGGCGGGGCGGCGGACCAGGTGCATCCGGTCGGTGCCGGGCTGCGCCCAGCCGGCGGTGGCGAGCGGGAGTTCGCCGCCGCGGCCGCCACCCAGGCCGGACACGTCCCAGCCGCCGTCGGGGCCGTACACGAGGGTGGGCAGCAGGGCGATCCGCAGCACGCTGCGGTCCAGGGCGCGCTGCGCCGGGTCGGCCTCATGGGCGCGGCCTGAGGCGGGGCCCGAGGTGCCGCCCGAGGTGCCCTCCGAAGAGCCGTCCGAGTCCGGGGGAGCGGCCGTCACCGGGTGGAAGAGCGTCTCCAGGTCGATCAGGACCGGCTGGTCCGCGCAGGCGATCAGGTTCTCGCAGTGCATGTCGGTGGCGTTGAGCGCGTGCAGCACGGCCGTGAGCACGCCCAGGCGCCGGTAGAACAGCTCCACCTGCGCAGGGGTGCGGCAGGGCGCCGCCTCGGCGAACTCCACCCACCCGTGGGTGCCACGGTCCAGCAGGCGCAGGGCCCGCGGCGCGACCTCGGGCAGCGCGGCGCCGACCCACGCCAGCAACGCGTTGAAGTGCCGGTGGGCGGCGACGGGGCGCGGCTTGTATACGACGCGCGTGCCGTCGGCGAAGCACAGGACGGCGACGGCGCGGCCGCGCCGGTGGGCGTCGCCGCTCACGTCCACGGCGGTGAGCCGGCCCGGATCCCGGCCGTCGAGCAACTCGGTGACGAGCCGCGCGCGGTCGTCGGCCAGCCGGCGGACCAGCTCGGACGCCGCGGCCGCAGCCTGCTGACAGGCCTGGGCGAGCAGCCGGGCGAGGACCGGATAGCGGGTCAGCAGCCGTGTCAGCCCGGCGCGCCCCGCGGTGTACTCCACGAACGCGGCGAAGCGCTCCTGCGGGGTGGCGCCCGGCAGTTCGCCACGGTCGCGAGCGGCGCCGAGCTCGGCGACGAGGCAGCGCGTGGCCAGCCGGGTGAGCCGGGCGGTCAGCCGGGTGGTGAAGGCGCGGCGCAGCAGGTCGGTGTCGGCGGGCAGGTCGGTGGCGGCGAGGGCGAGGGCGAACTGCTCGCCCGCCGGCTCGGCGAAGGGTGCAAGGACGAGCCCGAAGGCCTCCTCCCAGGCCGCACCGGCGGCCGGGCGGGGTGCCCACCGGGGCGCAGCGGCGAGTGCCTGCTCGGCGTACTCCGCCCAGGCCGGCGGCCGGGCCTCGCGAAGCGTCCTCGTGCCCGCGCCGCCAGGCTGCTCCGCACCCGCAGGCCGGGGTGCCACCGACGGTGCGGTGCCGGCCCCGCCGCGCGTCGGAGCGCTCGCGGCCTCGACCGGGCGCAGGCCGCGGGTCCACCAGCCGGGCGCGGGCGGTGCCACGTCCTCGATTGCCTGCTGCCTTTCCACGCCCGGTACGGTTCCACGGACCCTCCGCCCCGTACATGGGGGAAAGGCCCCCAGAATTCTCCCGGGCCCGCAGCCGCCGGATCCGCGTGCGCAGCCTGCCGGCCCGGCCGGTCGCCGACCGCGGCCGTTCCGTCCGCCGGCGCGCCCCCACCGGCGCGACCTTCCGCCGGCCTTCCCCCTCGCCCGTCGCCCGGGCCGGGTCTGCCCGGAGGGGCGGGCCGACCGGCCGCTCACCACCCGCCACCTGCGGCAGCGTCGCCGCCCGAGGGCCCGCGGCCCGCTCGGCTACGGGCGCGGCCCCCAGCAAGCCCGACGACCGGTGGAGAAACCGGGGTTGCGCAACCCAGGTGCACGCTGCGGCAGCCGGGCAGATTTCTTCCCGTCGGCAACTCGGCCGACACCAGCGGACGGCGGAAGCCACGCAGGGCGTCCTGGCCCTCGTGGACCTCGTCGTCACGGACGACGTCGAGCGAGGCCCGTGCCGTGTGACGGCCGGCCCGCGGCCGACGTGACCCGTCCGGGTCACCCCGAGGCACCCGGCCACAGCCGCGCACCACACTCCCAAATGGCGGTGGCCGGGGGGCGCCCCGCACCCAGCGTGCGGGGCGCTCAGTTCCACCGTCCCCACTCCCACCGGCTGCCCGGTCGAGACGGCCTCCCCGCGCGCCGGGTGCCGGTCGCGCTCACTCGCGCCCTCTTGGCCGTCCTGGCCGTCAGCCTCCGGTGCTCACCACCGGCACCCGAGCAGGCCGAGCGGCGGGCCGGTCGTGACGGGCCGTGACGACGGGCCCCGCGATGCGGACGCTGCCGGTCGAGGCCCCGGGACGCTGCCGGGACCGGGTCGGGACCGGGTCGGGGCGGCTGCCTCATGCCGGTGGGTCGCCCGAACCGGGAGGGTGGAGGGCGCAAGCACACCCGTCCGGGAGAACCACCGTCATGTTGCACTACTCGTTCCACAAGCTGCACGAGGCCGATCTGCTCCGTGAGGCGGATCGGGAGCGGAACCTCCGCGCCGCCACCACGGGCCGGCCCGAGCCGGTCCCGAGCACGCGGCGCACCCGCGGCCTCGTCCCACCCCGACTCCGCCGCCGGCCCGCCCGGGTCTGAGCACGGCTCGGGCCGACCGACCTGAACACCACCCCGCGGCACCGGGCCGCGAGCGCTCGCCTCGCACAGCGCTCGCGGCCCGGTCACGTCCGCGTTCGATGCGGGCCAACCGCCGGCCGGCCCAGCCCGGCGGGCTCGCGTCGCCGGTGGTGCTACCGGGCAGGTCGCGTCCGCAGGTGGTGTGGCGTGGCGTCGGCGGGGATGACCCGGCAGGCGAAGCAGACGTGGGCGGCGATGACGAACACGACGGGGAGGCCTCCGAGGAGGAGCAGGACGGCGGGTGTGAGGTTCGTCAGGACGATGAGTGCGGCGCGGGCGCCGACACCGCGTGACGCCCACGGAGCCACCATCAGCAGGGCGGCGAACACAGGGATGCCGAAGAGCACAGCCACTACAGCGGTGACCAGGACGAACTCCATCAGCACGGATGGTCCCGTGCCGCCCGCGGCCGTGGTGAAGGCGAGCGCCAGCAGAGAGGACAGGAGGGCCATCGGCGTCAGGTAGTAGACCGCGTAGCGGGCCGCGGCCCGGCCCGCCCAGCGCAGGGAGGCCCGCCAGTTCGCCGCCCAGAGGCGGACACCGAGGGCGAACGGGAACAGCAGCAGCGGCGCGACGACAAGCAGGAGGATCGCGAGGCCTCCGCCCGGCGTGTCCTCGGAGAGTTCGAACACCAGCAGGTACGCCAGGGGCAACGCGGCGAGGGTCGTCACCGCGAAGGCGTGAGCGGTCGTGTCGCACAGGCTCGGTCCGGTCGGCCGCCGTAGCGGGGGCCGGCCACGGCCGGCGTACGCGGCGAAGCCCGGGCCGATGGGCTGGATCTCGTGCACCCTGCATCCCCCCTAGAAGTTGAACACGTTCAAAGTATTGCTCGGGGGCGGGCCCGGTCAACCGTCGACCCCGCCGGCAGGAGCGAGGGCGGCCGGGCAGTGCGGCATCAGCCTCCGCGAAGCGCCCGGTAGGCGCCCCACGCCTCGATGAATCCCTGGACCGCCCGCATGTTGTCCGCGAAGGAGGCGGACCGCCACTTGGCCTTCCTGCCGTCGTGGTAGTGGAGGTCTATCCAGACGGCGATGTTCACCGTCGAGCTGTCGGAGAAGCTCTGACCACTGACCTGCAGATCGATGCCGGCCAGGTCGTAGAAGGCGACGATCACCGGTGGCTTGTGCTCGCTGGCGTACTCGACGGAGCCCTCGGGCGTGATCACCAGCAGCGGGTCCGGATCGTGCGACGTCCCGTGCAGGAAGCCGGACAGCTTTCCGCGCCGCTTGGTGAAGACCCGCCAGTCCGGCGGTACGGGGCCGTAGCGCGCCTGCCCGAGGATCATCTGCGGATCGGTCATGCCACCTCCGCCGGTGCCGCCCGCGTCCGGAGCCACGTCCGGGGCCGCGTCCGGGGCCGCGTCCGGAGTGGCGTCCGGCGTCCCGGGACAACATTCAGGGCCACCAAGGATTCTCCGTCCCCCGGTGGACACCCGCCACCGCGGGCCGCGCCGGGTGGCTACCGGCCCCGGCGGCGGCCGAGGTCACGGAGGGCGGCCTCGGCGGCGTTGGCGCCGCACATGCCGTGGACGCCGGGGCCGGGCGGGGTGGCCGCGGAGCAGAGGTAGTGGCCGGGGACGCCGGTGGCGTAGGGGCGGAGGGTGACGCGGGGGCCGAAGAGCAGCTGCGGGACGTCCTTGGCGCCGGTCATGATGTCCCCGCCGACGAAGTTCGGGTTGTCCGCGGCGAAGCCGGCGGTGGTGCGGACGGAACGGCCGACGATCCGGTCCCGGAACCCGGGGGCGAACCGCTCGATCTGGGCGGTGATCGCCTCGGTGGCGTCGCCGTCGTAGCCGTGCGGCACGTGGGCGTAGCTCCAGACGGGGTGGACGTCGCCGACGGAGCGCTGCGGGTCGGCCAGGTACTGCTGGCCCACCAGGACGAACGGCCGCTGCGGCATCCGGCCGGCGCACACCTCCCGCTCGGCGGCCGCGACCTCCTCGAACCTCCCGCCCAGGTGCACCACGCCGGCCCGCCGCGCGGGCTCGGCGGTCCACGGGACGCCGCCCGCCACCGCGAAGTCGACCTTGAAGGCACCCGGCCCGTGCCGGAACCGGCGGTAGGCGCGGGCCACCCGTGGTGGCAGACGGCCGCCGAGGATGTCGGCCACGGCGCCGGGCGCCAGGTCGAACATGGTGAGGTCCGCGGGCGGCAGCTCGGCGGCCGACCGGATCCGCCGGCCGGTCTCGACCGTCCCGCCGAGGTCCGCGAGCAGTGCGGCCAGGGCCCGGGTGATCGACCCCGATCCGCCCTCGGCCACGGCCCAGCCGTACCGGTGGCCGGCGGCCACGATGCCGAGGCCGAAGCTGGCCGTGAGCGGCCGGTCCAGCGGCCGGAAGGCGTGGGCCGCGACGCCGCCGAACAGGGCGCGGGCCCGTTCCCCGGTGAAGGCCCGCGCCAGGACCGTGGCCGGCAGCACGGCCGGGGCGCCGAAACGGGCGAGACGCAGCGGGTGGCGGGGGAGGCGCAGCAGCGGGCGCATGATGTCCGCGGCGAGCTCCTCGTAGCCCGCGGCCGGGGCGGCGAACAGCCGACGCCAGCGCGCGCCGTCGGCGCCGAGCCCGGCCGCGGTCTCGTCGACGGAACGGTGCAGGACACCGGCGGTGCCGTCGTCGAGCGGGTGCACGCAGTCGATCTCGGGGAGGCGCCACCGCAGGCCGTAGCGGTCGAGGCCGAGGCCGCCCAGGAAGGCGGAGCCGACGGTGATCAGGTGAACGGCGGAGCAGTGGTCGTGCAGCAGCCCGGGGAGGATCGCCTCGCCGCTGCGGGCGCCGCCGCCGATCTCGTCGGCGGCCTCCAGCACGGTGACGCGGACGCCGGCCCGGGCCAGCGCGACGGCCGCGGCCAGCCCGTTCGGACCGGCGCCGACCACGACGGCCGTACGCCCCTCGTGCCGTCCGTCGCCGCGTGCCTCGTGTCGTCCGTCGTGCCGTCCGTCGTCTCCAGGAGTGCCGTCCACGCCACCAGTCTCCCGGTCGGATCCGCTCCCGGCCGCGCACCACGGCGATGTGAGCGCCGATCCGCCTCCGCGGCGGGGCGACGGGTCGTCAGCGGTGCGGCGTGCCGCCGACGGCATCCTTGAGCCGGTCGAGCCAGGTCCGGCGGTCGGGCGGGTAGCGGCGCTCGGCGCGCTCCGCGCGGCGCGAGCCCGGCGGGTAGCGCCAACGGGCCCACGGGGAGCCCGGCTTGGCCAGCCGGACGGAGGCGACGATGGAGACCAGGGGGACGAGCAGTCCGATCACGCCGGTGGCCGTCTTGCCCTTGAAGATCGCGCAGACGGAGAAGGCGACGTTCACCAGCATCAGTCCGGCGAAGGCGAGGTGGTTGGCGGTGCCCGAGCCGACGTCGGAGAAGGGGTTGAACCCGGCGACCAGCAGCAGGCCGACCGCCACCGCCAGGAACGTCGCGTCGATCGACTTGCGGCCCTCACTGGTCCAGTAGACGTCCTCCAGGTGCAGCCAGAGCGCGAACTCGTCGAGGGTCAGGGCGGCACCGGCGCCGAACAGCACCGCCAGGATCTGCACCCCGGGGCTGTCCGGCCGGTAGGCGAACTCGATCGCACCCGACACCAGCATCGCGATGATGCCGTACACCTCGTGGTGCAGGTGGGTGCCGCCGACGCTCACGTCGCGGAACGGCCCGCGGCCCGCCCGGATCATCCTGGTGATGGCGCGGGTGCCCGCGAAGGTCAGGATGAACGCGCCGAGCATCCAGAGCCCGAGCCCCTGGTTGGGCACGCTGACCACCACGTCGACCTGGACTTCGTCGTGCGGCACCTCTCCCACCCTGCAGAGCGTAGACCTGCCGCCGGAAGGGCCCTGCCAGCGACTCGCCCGTGGACGGTGCCGCCCAGGTGCGCCCGAGCCGGATCAGCACTCCTCGCAAACGCCTGGTGATCCGTCGCCGGGGTCGAGCAGACTGAGCGTCAATTCGACGTCGGACGTGTCCGGCCGAACAGAGGAGGCTTTCCATGGCCAAGGGCTACTGGGTCAGTGTCTACCCCGCCATTTCCGACCCTGAGGGGCTGACTGCCTACGACGAGCTGGCCGGTCCGGCCGTCCGGGCTGCGGGCGGGCGCGTCCTGTCCCGTGGCGCCCGAGTCGTCGCCCACGAGGCCGGAATCACGCAACGCGCCGTTCTGATCGAGTTCGACAGCCTTGAACAGGCGGTCGCGGCATACGAGAGCGAGGCGTACCAGAAGGCGATGGTCGCCCTCCCCGACGGCTACGAGCGCGACTTCCGCATCATCGAAGGCATCGACTGAGCGGCGGGCCGCTCCTGCATCCACCTGCCATGTGCCCCGTCGGGGCCACGCGCGAGAAGGGCCCCCGATCAGGCTGAGCGCCGGTCGGGGGCCCTTCTCGCCTCCTGCTCGGTGAGCCGGCCGTCGACCGGCATGACAGCTCCGGCCCCGCCCCCGACCCGTCGCCCGAATAACCGCCCGGGCCGCCGGACGTCAATGCCTGCCGACCGGCAAATTAGTTCCGGTGCGACCGGCGCATGACGGTCTGTCCGGTTTTGCGAAGCGGCAAATAGTTTCCGGTTGACAGTCGCCCCGGTGTATTGAATTCTTTCAATCGCCGGGGCGAGCAGCTCCCCGGATTGTCGGGAGGGGCTCCGGGGGTCGGTGCCGCCGACGGTTCAGGAATTCACCGGGTCGAGTCCGGTACCGTTCTGTGCGCCGCCGCCGATTTCCTCCCGCTCGGTCGACGTCGGCCTGCCCGGCCGGCTCGGCCTGCTCGGGCATCGGCCCGGTCGTGGTTTCCGTACGTACTCCGGACGGTTCTGCAGGGCGCCCGCCGGCCGCCGGAATTCAAGAATTCCGATCGGGCCGGCTATCGAGCCCGGTATTTCCGTGCCGAAATTCAACAAGGAACGTGGCGTGCACTCATACATGAACATCAAGAAGTCCGCGCGGATCAGCCACGACTTCTGGGAGGTGACCGCCGGGGCCGGGATGTTCGACATCGTGGTGTCCGGCCTCGGTGACGGCCGGCACCGGGCGCTGGCGGACGGCCACGAGTTCGTGAACATGTCCTCGTACTCCTACCTCGGCCTGGACACCCACCCGCGGATCGTGCAGGCGGCCGCCGACGCGGTGCTCGCCGAGGGGGCGCTCAACAGCTCGACCTCCCGGATGCGGATCCGGTTCGGCTCGCTGCGCGAGGCGGAGACCGCGCTCTCCGAGCTCTTCGACGTCGAGGCGCTGACCGTGGCCTCCTGCGCGGCCGCCGCCTGGGCGAGCCTGCCGCTGCTCGCCTCCGGCCTGCTGACCGGCGACACCCCGCCGCTCATGGTGTTCGACAAGAACGCGCACTTCTGCCTGAACGCGCTGAAGCCCGCCGTGGCCGACGAGGCCGAGATCGTCACCATCGCGCACAACGACGTGGACGCCCTGGAGGACCTCTGCCGCAAGCACCCGCAGGTCGCCTACGTCGCCGACGGCGTCTACAGCACCGGTGGGGCCGCGCCCATCCCCGAACTGCTGCGCCTCCAGGAGAAGTACGGGCTCTTCCTCTTCTTCGACGAGGCGCACGGCGTCTCCACGGTCGGCGAGCGCGGCCGCGGCGCGGTGCTGGAGGCGATGGCGGCGCACGGTGGGATGAACGACCGCACGCTGATCATCACCTCGCTCAACAAGGGCTTCGGCGCCTCGGGCGGGGCGATCTTCCTCGGACCCAACGGCTCCCAGCGGCGCCGCGACACCGCGCTGCGCAACGGCGGCCCGCTGATGTGGTCGCAGCGCATCAACACCGCCGGGCTCGGCGCGATCCTGGCCTCCGCCGAGCTGCACCGCACCGCGGAGCTGAAGGAGCTGCAGCTGCGGCTGCAGGACAACATCACGCTCTTCGACTCCCTGGTGGAGACCGCGTTCAGCGGGGACGGCCTGCCGATCCGCTTCGTCGACATCGGCTCGGAGGAGGCGACCATCCGGCTCGCCGGCGAGCTGCTGCAGCGCGGCTACTACACCTCGCCGATCTTCTTCCCGGTGATCGGCCGCGGCAAGGCCGGCCTGCGGCTGATGCTTCGCGCCAACATGGCCGAGGCCGAGATTCGCGACTTCTGCGGGGCGCTCAACGAGGGCTTGCGAGCGGAGGGCCTGAGCACCAACAGCCCGAGCACCGGCCGTCCGAGCACCGACGGCCCGAGCACCGACGGCCCGAGCGCCGGCCGCCCGAGCGAGCCGGTCCTGGCCGGCCCGGCCCAGGGACAGGCACGATGACGGCCCTGCGCTCTCACGTCGACACCTCCTCCGAGGCCTTCCGCCGCAACACCGAGGCCTTCGACGAGAAGCGGGAGACCATCGCCCGGGCCCGGGCCGCCGCCGTCGCCGGCGGCGACGAGCGCTCGCGCCGCCGCCACACCGAGCGCGGCAAGCTGACGGCCCGCCAGCGCGTCTACCAGCTGCTCGACCCGGGCACGCCGTTCATGGAGCTGGGCCAGCTCGCCGGGCACGACGTCTACGACGAGCACGTGCCCTCGGCGGGCCTGGTCACCGGCATCGGCGTGGTCAGCGGCCGCCCCGCGGTGGTGTTCGCCAACGACGCCACCGTCAAGGGCGGCAGCTACTTCCCGCTGACCGTGGAGAAGCAGCTGCGCGCCCAGCTGGTGGCCCGGGAGAACGGCCTCCCGTGCATCTACCTGGTGGACTCCGGCGGGGTCTACCTGCCGCTGCAGGAGCAGCTGTTCCCCGGCGAGTACCACCTCGGCCGGATGTTCCGGAACATCGCCGAGCTCTCCGCGCTCGGCCTGCCGCAGATCGCCGCGGTCATGGGCAGTTGCACGGCCGGCGGCGCGTACATCCCGTCGATGTGCGACGAGACGGTGATCGTGCGCGGTACCGGCACGGTCTTCCTCGGCGGCCCGCAGCTGGTGCGGGCGGCCACCGGCGAGATGGTGGACGCCGAGACGCTGGGCGGCGCCGATCTGCACACCCGGGTCAGCGGGGTGGCCGACCACCTTGCGGAGAACGACGAGCATGCGCTGGCGATCGTCCGGGAGATCATGGCGCGCGACGCCCGCCCGGTGCCGGCCCCGCCGCCGCAGACCCCGCGGCCGCCGCTGTACGACCCGGCCGAGCTGCCCGGCATCGTCAGCGCCAGCCTGCGCGAGCACATCCCGGCCCGGGACATCCTGGCCCGACTGCTGGACGGCAGCGAGTTCACCGAGTACCGGGCGCGGTACGGCCCGACCATTGTCTGCGGCACCGGCCACATCGGCGGCTACCCGGTCGGTGTGCTGATCAACGACGGGGTGCTCTTCCCGGAGAGTGCCCAGAAGGCCGCCAACTTCATCGAGCTCTGCACCCAGCGCGACATCCCGCTGCTGTTCCTGCACAACATCAACGGCTTCATGGTCGGCGCCGAGTACGAGGCCGACGGCATCGCCAAGCACGGCGCCAAGCTGGTCAACGCGGTCTCCACCGCGAAGGTCCCCAAGTTCAGCCTGGTGATCGGCGGCAGCTACGGCGCGGGCAACCTCGCCATGTGCGGGCGCTCGATGGGCCCGCGGCTGATGGCGATGTGGCCGAGCGCCAAGTCCACCGTGGTCGGCGCCGAGCAGACCGCGACGGTGATGGCGCTGATCCGTGGCGACCAGCTCGCCAAGGAGGGCAAGGTCCTCTCCGCCGAGGAGGAGGAGTCGATCAAGCGCCCGATCATCGAGACCTACGAGCGCCAGTCCCACCCGCTCTACTACGCCGCTCGGATGTGGGTGGACGCCGTGGTGGACCCGACCGAGACCCGCGAATGGCTGGCGCTCTGCCTGGCCATGTCCGCCGACGCCCCCAAGCAGGAGACACGCTTCGGCGTGTTCAGGATGTGATGACGGAAATGATCAAACGTGTCCTGATCGCCAACCGCGGCGAGATCGCCCGGCGGATCGCCCGCACCTGCCGCCGGCTCGGCATCGAGTACGTCGCCGTGTACTCCGACGCCGACCGCCACTCCGCCCACCTGGCCGGCGCCGTCGAGCAGGTGCGGATCGGCCCCGCGGCGGCCGCCGACAGCTACCTGCACGTCGGCGCGCTGGTCGACGCCGCCGTGCGGACCGGCTGCGACGCCGTCCACCCCGGCTACGGGTTCCTCTCCGAGCACCCCGGCTTCGCCGGCGCGGTCGCCGAGGCCGGCCTGGTCTGGGTCGGGCCGGACGCCGCGATGATCACCGCGATGGGCGACAAGGCGACCGCCCGGGCACTGATGGCCGTCGCCGGCGTCCCCGTGCTCCCCGGCTCCGAGACCGCCACCGAGTCGGCCGAGGAGATCCTCGCCGACGCCGAGCGGATCGGCTACCCGGTGATGCTCAAGCCCGTCGCGGGCGGCGGCGGCAAGGGCATGCGCGTCGTCCGCGCCGCCGCCGGCCTGCCCGATGCGGTGGCCGAGGCCGTCCGCCTGGGCCGCAGCAGCTTCGGCGACGGACGGCTCCTGGTCGAGCGGTACGTGGAGCACCCGCGCCACCTGGAGGTACAGGTCTTCGGCGACCGGCACGGCGACGTGGTGCACCTCTTCGAGCGCGAGTGCTCGCTGCAGCGGCGCCACCAGAAGATCGTCGAGGAGGCCCCGGCCGCCAACCTCTCCGGCGCCGTCCGGGAGGAGCTGCTGGCGGCCGCCGTCCGCGGCGCCCGCTCGCTGGGCTACGTCAACGCCGGCACCTTCGAGTTCATCCTCGACGCGGAGGAGCGGTTCTACTTCCTGGAGGTCAACACCCGGCTCCAGGTGGAGCACCCGGTCACCGAGGAGATCACCGGGCTCGACCTCGTCGAGTGGCAGCTCCTGGTCGCCGACGGGCAGCGGCTCCCGCTCGCCCAGGACGAGATCACCGCCACCGGGCACGCCGTCGAGGTCCGCGTCTACGCCGAGGACCCGGCGCAGGGCTTCCGGCCCGCACCCGGCCGGGCGTCCGCCGTCCGCTGGCCGGCCGCGGTCCGGGTGGAGGCGGCGTTCGACGACACCTCGGCGGGGTACGGCGGCCTGCCTGCCGACGGCCCCTCCTCCGGCGGTCCCTCGTCCGGCGGTCCCTCGTCCGGCGGGGCCGAGCCCGTGGCCGGAACGCCGACCGCGTTCCACGGCGGGGCGGCGCCGGCCTTCGGTGGCGGCGCCGACGTCCCGGCCTTCTACGACCCGATGTTCGCCAAGCTGGTCGCCCACGGCCCGGACCGCCCGGCCGCGCTGCGCCGGCTGCTCACCGCCGTCCGCGGTACGGCGCTGCCCGGGCTGACCACCAACCTCGGATTCCTCGCCGAGCTGCTCCAGGCGCCGGACGTGGTGGCGGGGCGGATGGACACCCACCTGGTCGACGCCCTCACCGCCGCCGAGACGGCCCCTGCCGACCTGGGGGAGGGCAAGCCGTCCGCACCCGCGCGCCGCGGGGACCGCACCCTGGCCGCGGCCGCCTGCGCGGCGGCCATGCAGCTGCCGCCCCTCGGGGAGGCCCCGGCCTCACCGTGGCACGGCGCCGTCGGCCCGTTCGACCGGCTCCGGCTGGACCCGCTCGCCCCGCTCGGGCGGATCGTGCTCCGCCACGGCAGCCGGACGCTCGACGCCGGCCTGCTCGCCCGCCGCGGCGGCACCGTCGACGTCCAGGTGGAGGGCAACCGGTTCACCGTCACCTCCGCGGCCGTACCCGGCCACCCCGGCCTCGTCCAGGGCGCCGTCGGCGACGCCCACTGGACCGGCCTGCGCAGCGCCACCGGCTGGGAGATCGCCGTCGACGGGCACCGGGTGGCACTGGCCGGGCAGAGCTTCGCCGCCGGTGCCACCGGGGCCGCCGACACCACGGTGACCTCGCAGATGCCGGGTACGGTCGTCGGGCTGCTCTGCGAGGTCGGCGACCGGGTCGAGGAGGGGGACGCCCTCGTCATCGTCGAGGCGATGAAGATGGAGAACCGCATCCTCGCCCCCTTCTCCGGCGTCGTGACGGGGATCCGCTGCGCGGTGCGCGACCTCGTGGCGGCCGAGCAGGTCCTCGTCGAGCTCGACGGTGCGGCGGAGGACGTCGCGGTGGAGAGCCGGGCCGCCTGACGCACCGCCGCGGGGTGCGCTCCGCCGGGCCGCCCCCCGGCGGGTGCCTATGCGGCCCGGCGTCGTGCCGGCCCCGGTGCGACGCCCCACCTCCCGTCCGACCCCTCGTTCACCCCGACCCCCGTCCGCCTGTCCGAACCAGCTGTTCGAACCCGTTGGTCAAAGCCGCTGTTCAAGCCCCCACCCCCTCCCACCCCCTGATGCAAGGAGCCCTCGAATGCCCGCAGATCCCACCCCCGCGCAGCTGCTACTGGTCGGCGGGGTCCGGGCGGTCCCGCTCGGCCTCGACATGGCGGAGCTCGCCCTGGACCAGGCCCACACCCGGGGGCTCCGGACCCACCTGACCAACCAGGAGGCCGTCCTGGCCGCCACCCCGGACGTCACCCGGCGCGCCGGCGCCGTCTCCGCGGTGGACTTCGCCCTCCCCGGCGAGAGCGCCGCCTGGGCCCGCACCCGGGCCGGGGCCGGCGAGCGCTTCGACGCCGTCCTCGCCCTCCAGGAGATGGCCCAGGTCGCCGCCGCCGAGACCGCCGAGGCCCTCGGACTGCCGGGCAACCCGCCCGAGGCCGTCCGCCGGGTGCGGACCAAGGACGCCTGCCGGGAGGCGCTCGCCGCCGCCGGGTTCCGCCAGCCCGCGGTCCGGCTCTGCGCCGACCGTCCCGAGGCCGAGGACTTCCTCCGCGCCTCCACCGGCCCCTGGATCGTCAAGCCCCGCGACGCGATGGGCAGCACCGGCGTCAGCCGGGTCACCGGCCCGGCCGACCTGCCGGCCGCCGTCGCCCTGCTGCCCGGCGAAGGCCCCTTCCTCGTCGAGGAGTTCGTCCAGGGCGCGGAGTACAGCGTGGAGGGCCTGTTCCTCGACGGCGCGCCGGTGGTCCTCGCGGTGACCGAGAAGGAGAAGGTGGAGCCGCCGTTCTTCGTCGAGATCGGCCACATCCTGCCCGCCGAACTCCCCGAGGCGACACGGCAGGAGATCGAGCAGCAGGTCGCGCAGGCGCTCACCGTCCTGGGCCTGCGTTCCGGCGGCTTCCACGTCGAGCTCTGGCTGAGCCCGGACGGCGTCGTACTGGGCGAGGTGCACGGGCGGTTCGGCGGCGACTGGATCCACCGGATGCTCGCCCACGCCGTCCCCGGCCTGGAGCTGTACGGCCTCATCTACGACGACCTGCTCGGCCGGCCCCTGCCGGACCGGGCCGCCCTGCGGCCGGTCCGGGCCGCCGCGGTCCGCTTCCTCACCCCGCCGCCCGGCCGGGTCGTCGCGATCGACGGCTGGGCCGAGGCCGCCGGCCACCCCGACGTGCTCCTCGCCGACCTCGCCGTCGCGCCCGGCGACACCGTCCGGCCGCTGCGCACCTCCGGGAACCGGGTCGGCGCGCTCGTCGTCGGTGCCGACACCCCCGACCAGGCCCGCAAGCTCGCCCGCGAACTGGCCGACTCGGTCCGCTTCACCGTGGAGCCGGAGTGACCACCACCGCCACCCCGCCCCGGGCCGCCGGCCTGCTGGCCCGCGTGACCGCCACCCTGCTGCCCGCCTCCCGGCAGGGCCGGATCATGGCCGCGGGCACCACCGTCGACGCGGTCGCCAACGGCCTCTACCTGGCCACCGCGACGCTCTACTTCGTCCGCTACCTGGACATCACCGCGGTCGCCGTCGGCACCGCGATCGCCGCCGCCAACATCGTCGGCCTGCTCAGCCCGCTGGTCTTCGGCCCGCTCGCGGACCGGCTCGGCGCCCGGCCGGTCTACGTGGCGCTGACGCTGGTCCGGGGCGCCGGCTTCATCGGATACGCGCTGGTCGGCAGCTACGCCGGCTACCTGGCCGTCACCTGCCTGATCATCGCCGCAGCCCGGGCCTGCTCACCGCTGCTCCAGGTGATCGTCGGCGAGTTCGAGGGGGCGGCCGAGCGGACGAGGACGATGGCCTCGCTGCGGGCCATCACCAACATCGGCCTCACCGCCGGCTTCCTGCTTGCCGCGCTGGTGCAGGCCGCGCACTCCCGGGCCGCGTTCGTCGCGCTCTTCCTCTTCAACGCGGCGGCGTTCGCCGCTGTGGCCCTCGCCGTGGTGCGGGCCGGGCGGGTTGCGGGCGGTGCGGCGGCACCCGGCGAGGACACCGCGGCTGCGGCGGCGAACGCGGGCAGCGGCGGCCGGGACGGGTCGCCCTACCGCGACCGGCGGTTCCTGCTGGTCACCGCGGCCAATGCGGTTCTGATGCTGCACGACTGTGTGCTCTTCATCCTGCTGCCGCTCTGGGTGGTGGAACGCGCCGGGCTGCCGGCCAGCGCCAGCTCGGGCCTTCTGGCGGTCAACACCGTGCTGACCGTGGTGCTCCAACTGTCGGTGGCGCGGCTGGCCCAGGGTCTCGCCAAGGCGCTGCGGATGCTCCGGACCGCCTGCCTCTTCCTCGTCCTGGCCTGTGCGTTCTTCGCCTTCGCCGACGGCCGGGGGAGGGGGCCGGCGCTGGCTGCCGCGGTGGTGGCCGTCGTCCTGCTCACCGTCGGGGAGAACCTGCACGCGATCTCGCGCTGGGAGATCTCCTACGAGCTGTCGCCCCCGGCGGGCCGGTCCCGCTACCTCTCCCTCTTCAGCACGGGCATGAGCGCGCAGCTGATCGTCGGGCCGTTCCTGGCGACCGGCGTGCTGCTGCCGGCCGGGGCCGGCGGCTGGGTTCTGCTCGCCGCGCTGTTCGCGGGCGCCACCGCCGTCACCGTACTAGCGGCGCGCACCCCCGCGGAGCCCGCGGACACCCCCACGGAGGCGCTGACCGGCTGATGTCACTCTCCGTTGGTTGATTGCGTACAACCAGACAGGTAGAGTCGCCCCCGAGCGTGCCGGTGAGCACGCAGGCACACTCGGGGGTGGGAGACATGCGGCAGCACTTCGCAACGGCCACCCCCGGCCTGCCTTTCCGATGTCGGTCGTCCCGCTGAACCACCCGTTCAGAAGAGGGACTTGTCATCGCCGGCCGGGGTCGGCCGCTCAGCGGTCCGCCCGTTCGGCGCCTCCGGTGTTCCGGCCTTCCGGGCTGCCCGGGATTCGACACGTCCCTCGGGACCCCACCGTCGAATGCAGGACACGGACCCGGAGAAGAGCATGGTGCTGCGCGAGGCACTGCACGTCCCCATCCCCCTCGACCACGAGGAGCCGGCCACCGCCGAACTCCCTGGGCTCGCAAGCCTGTTGCGCGACTGGCGCAACCGCGCCGGGCAGAGACTCGGTCTGGGCAAGCCGCTCCCGCAGATGACCGTCGCCACCAGACTCGGCATGAGCGAACGCTGGTACCGCGACCTGGAACGCGGCGGTACGGCCCGCTTTGACCCCCGCGTACTCGCCCTGCTCGCCGACGTGCTGCTGCTCGACGCCGACGAGCGCGCGACCCTCTACCTCTACGCGATGGGCGGCACCCCGTCCGCCGGCCCGGAACGGCCGGAGGACCTGCGCGCACTCCAGGAGCTGGTCGACCGCCAGATGCCCCGGCCGGCCTACCTCTCCGACCGCGCCTGGAACATCGTCGGCCACAACGCGGCCGCGGCCGAGTGGTTCCCCTGGATGAGCCGCCCCGGCGCCAACTTCGTCCGCTGGGCGCTCACCGATCCGGAGGCCCGCGAACAGGTTCACGACTGGGACTGGGAAGCGCGGATGACCCTGGCGATGATCCGTTTCGCCCTCGCCCGCTACCCCGGCGACGAGGCGCTGGTCACCCTGCTGACCGACGTCCTGCGCGACCCGGCCTGCCGGCGCCTCTGGGCGGGACGCGCCTGCGTGGTCGCCAACCGCGACGGCGGCCGCTTCCGGCTGCGCCTGCCGCACGTCTCGGCCGAACCCGTGGAGGCGATCGCCCAGGTCCTCAGCCCCGGCGGCCGCCCCGACCTCCACTTCGTCGTCCTGGCCCGCCCGGACAGCCGCTGGTAGCCGCACCGGCGAGCGGTTGACCGTTTCCCCGCCCCGGGTGTCTCCGCTGGGGAAGAATGGGTGTCCGCGACGTGGGCCGAAGGGGTGGTGGAACCGCAAGTGACCGACCGGCCCTGGCCCGCCCGCCTCTCCCCGCAGGCCGCGAAGGTCCTCGCCGCGCTGCCCCCGCACGCCCGGGAGACGGTTCGCGACGTCCTCGACATCGCCTCCCGCACCCCGTGGGGGTGGCCGGCGTGGGACACCACCGACCCCGAGGGCGAGGACCTCCGCACCGCCGCCATCGGCGCGCTCACCGTGGTCTACCTGGTCAACCGCCTCGCCGGGCGGCTGCACGTCATCGACATCGTCTGGCTCGGCTGACCGGCGCGACGGCCGGGAAACGGGGTCGACCAAGATCACACCGCGCCCCTATGCTGGCGCGATGTCCGACATCACACCCCCGACCCTGCTCTTCGTCATCGGCCCGGCCGCGGTCGGGAAGATGACCGTGGGCGGCGCCGTCGCCGAGCGCACCGGCTTCAAGCTCTTCCACAACCACCTCACCATCGAGCCGCTGCTGAGGCTGTTCCCGTACGAGTCGCCGCAGTTCCAGCGCCTCAACCACGACTTCCGCGAGCAGATCCTCGCCGAGGCCGCCGCGAGCGACCTGCCCGGCCTGGTGTTCACCCTCGTCTGGGACTTCGACGACCCGGCCGACGCCGCTCTCGTCGAGCGCTACGCGGCCCCGTTCCGCGCGCGGGGCGCCCGGGTGCTGTTCCTGGAGCTGTCCGCGGACCAGAGCGTCCGGCTGGAGCGCAACGCCGGCGAGTCCCGGCTGGCGGAGAAGGCCTCCAAGCGCGACCTGGAGTGGTCCAACGCCAACCTGGTCGGCATGGACGGGACGATGCGGCTGAACTCGGTCGACGACTTCGCCCACGCCCCCGAGGCGCACCTGCTGATCGACAACACCCACCTCGAACCGGACGAGGTCGCCCGGCGCGCCGTGGAGCACTTCGGGCTCCGCTGACGCTGCCGCGGCCTGAGGCCGACGGGCCTCAGGCCGCGTGGTCGTGGCCGGCCTCCGGCGGGCCGCTCATCATGCGGAGCATGGGGAGACCACCGGTCCGGACGAAGCGCACCAGCAGGACGGCGGCCAGCAGCAGGAAGGCGATGTTGAGGAAGGTCGTGTAGTTCCACGAGACGCCCTCCATGGGAATGGTCGCGTCCTCCCGGTCCGGGATCAGCCCGAGCGCGCCGAAGCCGAGCTCGATGGCGTACCCGGCGATGACCATGGCCGGGTAGAAGGTCGCGAGCAGGAACAGGGCCATCCTCCTGCCGTAGTACTTCCGGTAGATGTTGAGGATGGGCAGGATCAGCAGATCGGCGAAGATGAAGGAGATGACACCGCCGAAGCTGATGCCGCCCTTCCACAGGACGACGGCCAGCGGCACGTTGCCGATCGAGCAGACGAACGAGGCGATCGCCACCAGCGGCCCGATCAGCGGGCCCCAGATCTTTGACGCCACGGGGTGGCCCTCGAAGAAGAAGGCCTGCCAGAAGCTGTCGGGCACCCAGGCGGCGATCGCGCCGGCGATGAGCAGGCCCAGCACCAGGTCGCGCAGGATCGCGGCCCACTCCATGACGAACACGTACGAGGTGGCGGTGAAGCCCTCCCCGGAGAACAGCCGCTGCGCGAAGGAGCCCTCGCGCTGCACGGACATGTCCATCGCCGCGTGGCCCTCCATCGAGCCGGACAGGCCGCGCTCGGCCTGAGTGCGGGCCTCGCGCAGCAGCCGGTCGTGCAGGAACAGCCGGAAGAAGACCGCCAGCAGCGCGATCATGATCGGCCCTCCGACGAACTCGGCCGCGGTGAACTGCCAGCCCATCAGCAGCGCCAGGATCACGCCGAGTTCGACGACCAGGTTGGTGGAGGCGATCTCGAAGGCCATCGCCGCCGTGAAGTCGGCCCCCTTGCGGAACAGCGAGCGGGCCAGCGCCACCGCGGCGTAGGAGCACGACGAGGAGGCCGCGCCCAGGCCGGCCGCGACCACGAGCGTGCGGGGCCGGTCGTCCCCCAGCAGACCGGCGACGGTGGCCTTGTGCACGACCGCCTGGACGACGGCGGACAGCGCGAAGCCGAGGATCAGCGCCCAGGTGATCTCCCAGGTCATGGACCCCGTGATCGACAGCGCGTGCAGGAGGGCATCCACGGGCTCCCACGCCTTCCACTCGACTCCGGACCCGATCCGGCCCGCTCACCGCATCCGCGCGCAGCCCCACCCCGCCCGCACGGTCCTCCCGGACAAGCTATGCCGCCCCGGCCCGAATCCCGCGGCACCGGGCCGACACCACCGCTGTGAGCCCCGCCGCCGTCACCCCGTCCGGCCTACCGCCGACACACCACTCGGCCGTCGGCGGAAGCCGGACGACGGCCCGCCGCCGTGGCTCCGTCGGACCGGCCCTCTGGCATGATCGCGGGCATGGGGGACGGGGAGCGAGCGGCGGCGTACTGCGACATCGGGACGGGATATGTGATCTACCGGGGCCCGTCGGTGGACGGGAGCCTGCACGCGCACGCCGCGTTCCAGCTCGCCCGGGCGCCGCACGGCGAGGTGGTCGTCCTCGATGCCGCCGGGACCCGCCACAGCGCGGCGGCCCTGCTGGTGGCGCCGATGGTGCGGCACCGGATGCAGGCGACGGCGGCGGACGTGGTCACCGTCTTCATCGAGCCGCACTGCGCGTTCGCCGACCGGCTGCGCGAACGCTGCGCCGGCCGCGGCATCACCGCGGCCGGCGAGCTGCGCGGCCTCGGCGAGGACGAGCTGCGCCGCACCGTCGCCCGCCCGTCCGCCCGGTTGGACGCCCGCCTGCTGGCGGCGATGGGCGCGCTGGCCGCCGGCGCCGTCCCGATGCCCGCCCTCGCCGCCGGCGTCGGACTCTCGCCGCAGCGGCTCCGCGCCCTCGCGCAGCGGCAGTTGGGCATGCCGCTCGCGCGGTGGCGGATCTGGCGGCGCCTGACCGGCGCGGCCGAGGCCCTGCGTGGGGGCGGGTCGCTCGCCGAGGCGGCGGCCACGGCCGGCTTCGCCGATCAGGCCCACTTCACCCGGCAGCTGCGGGAGATGACGGGGCTGACGCCGTCGGCCGTGCTGCCCCTGCTCCGCGCCTCGTCGCCGGCCCCGGCCTCAGACCCCGTCCCCGACCCGGTCGCGGGTGGCGACGTAGACGGAGATTGACCCCGTGACGGTCGGGACGACCTCGGCCTCGCGCACCTTGTGGAAGCCGGCCTCGTGCATGAGCCGGGGGAGCACGCCGTCGGCCTGGGGCTGGGTGTCCTCGCGGCCGTCCGCGAACTGCACGCCGCGGAACGCCAGCCGCATCAGCGCCGTCCGCTGCAGCCCGTAGTCGGCGATGACCAGCCGTCCTCCCGGGCGCAGCACCGCGGCCATCGCGCCGAGGATCGCCCGCTTCACCGCGAGCGGGCACTGGTGGAGCACGAGACTGGAGACGACCGTGTCGGCGATGCCGGTCCCCAGAAGCTCCGGCAGCGCGTCGCCCATGCCGACGAGCCACTCCGGCGATCGGGCCGAGGTCTGCGAGGACGATGCGGTGCTGTCGGTGGCGGCCTTGCGCCGGGCCCGGTCCAGCATCGCGGGGTCGGGGTCGACCCCGATGATCCGCGCCCGGGGCTCGATCCGGTGCAGGAGCAGCGCGAGCGAACCGGTGCCGCAGCCGACGTCGACGAGGACGTCCTCGGGGCGGGGCGCGACGTGCATCGCGGCCAGGGCGCGCCACAGGCGCTCCCGGGTCAGGGCGATCACGGGGTCGTAGAAGCGCGTGGGGGCCAGGCGGCCCAGCGCTGGGGTGAAGGCTGCTTCGGGCGTGACTGTTTCGGTCATGCGGGCAGTCTCGGCTGCCGGGCGGCAGCGGGTCTTGAACAAAGCGCTCGCGACCGCGCACAGGACGCCGGCGCCCGGTCTCGCGGTGTCCGCATTCCGGCTGTGAATGCCGCGACGCCGCTGCTCCCGGGCCCGGTGTGGTGGTCGGGTGGGGTGCAGCGGCGTTGTC
>NZ_JBIVDY010000036.1:0-72845 GCF_044747365.1 Kitasatospora sp. NPDC090091 | reverse complement strand
AACCCGGAAGCTAAGCCTCACAGCGCCGATGGTACTGCAGGGGGGACCCTGTGGGAGAGTAGGACGCCGCCGAACAATTCTTCTGAAGAACCCCCATCCGGGTCCCGGATGGGGGTTCTTCGCATTTCCCGGCACATTCCCGCGCCGCTTGCGAACGCGGGAAGCCGACGGGGTCTGGAACCACGCGGGGGTGGTGCTAGGTCCACCTCTGTAATGGGGTGCGACGGCCAGTGCCCCGCAGACGGCGTTCGGGAACACTGAAACAGGACGATCGGGACCGGCCTCAGGAGCATCCGTGACAGCAGCGACTCGAACCAGCGGCGCGACCATGCGCGCCCAGGCGGAGGAGGCACTCACCTCGGGCGGCCGCGGCCTGGCCCGGCTCGGCCTCCTGGTGCTGGGCATCCTCCCGGTCACGGTGCTGCCGTTCCTGGCGGCGGTGATGGCGGGCGGGGCGGTCGTCTCGGCGCTGGATCCGTACGCCATGGCGGAGCTGTTCGCCATGGCCGCGGCCGGTCTGGTGGGTGCCGCGGTGGCGGCCCTCTTCGTCCGCCGGGTCTCCCGCCGGACGCGCGACCAGCTGTCCCGCTGGTGCGGCATGAGGCTGCCGGTGTCGTACACCCCCCGGCCGGCCCTGGAGAGGGACGAGCGGGGCCACTGGTGGACGGGGTACTCGTACCACCGCTCGCACAGCGTCGCGCGGGTCGCCCAGCTGCTGCACTGGGGGCTGCGCGACCGGGCGACCCGCGCGGAGGTCCTCTGGCTGGCGGTCAGCCCGATCGTGGTGCTGGGTCTCGCCGTGCCGGTGGCCGCCCTGTTGATCCTGGGGCTCGGCTGCACCTTCGCCCTCAACGATCCGGTGACCGTCGACGGCTACGGGGCGGGCGGCGAGCGGATGCTGTCGCTGGTGGTGAACGGCCTGCTGGGGCTCGGGCTGATGGCCGTCGGAGTGGCGGTGGCGCCGCTCGCGGTCCGCGCGTACGCGGAGATCGCGCGCCGTGTGCTGGGCCAGGGCGACCGCGCCTCGCACGCCCAGCTGACCAAGCGGGTGGCCGAGCTGACCGAGACCCGGGCGGACGCGGTCGGGAACCAGGCGGCCGAGCTGCGGCGGATCGAGCGCGACCTGCACGACGGCGCACAGGCGCGGCTGGTCGCGATCGGGATGACGCTGGGCACGATCGAGCACCTGATGGACACCGACCCGACGGCGGCTCGCGAACTGCTCTCCGAGGCGCGGCAGTCCTCGGCCCGGGCACTGCAGGAGCTGCGCGACCTGGTCCGCGGCATCCACCCGCCGGTGCTCGCCGAGCGCGGACTGGGCGACGCGGTGCGGGCGCTGGCCCTGGACAGCGCGTTGCCGACCGAGGTCTGCGTCAGCCTGCCGGACCGGCCGCCGGCCCCGGTCGAGGCGGCCGCCTACTTCAGCATCTGCGAGCTGCTGGCCAACGCGGCCAAGCACTCGGGCGCGGAGCAGGTCTGGGTGGACATCCTCTACCGGGCCGGGACGCTGCGGATCACGGTGACGGACGACGGTGCCGGTGTGGCGGACCCCACCCGGGGGACCGGCCTGCGCGGGATCGAGCGGCGATTGGGTACCTTCGACGGTGTCCTCGCCATCGACAGCACGTCGGGCGGTCCGACCACCATCACCCTGGAGCTGCCGTGCGAGTTGTCCTCGCCGAGGACCTCTACCTCCTCCGTGAAGGCCTGATCCGCCTGCTGGAAGCGCACGGCTTCACCATCGCCGCCGCCGTGGAGACCGGGCCGGAGCTGCTCGACGCGTTGCTGACCCACCGTCCGGACGTCGCCGTCGTGGACGTCCGGCTGCCGCCGACGCTCACCGACGAGGGGCTGCAGGCGGCGCTGAAGGCGCGGCGGGAGATCCCGGGCCTGCCCGTCCTGGTCCTGTCGCAGCACGTGCAGCAGCTGTACGCGCGGGAGCTGCTGGCGGACGGCACCGGTGGCGTCGGCTACCTGCTGAAGGACCGGGTGTTCAACGCCGAGCAGTTCATCGACGCGGTCCGCCGGGTGGCGGCCGGCGGCACGGCGATGGACCCGGACGTGATCGCCAAGCTGATGCAGAGCACCTCCCGCCGCCCGGGCCCGCTGCAGCGGCTGTCGCCGCGCGAGCGGGAGGTGCTGGAGCTGATGGCGGAGGGCTGCTCGAACTCGGCGATCGCGGCGCGGCTGGTGGTCAGCGACGGGGCGGTGGCCAAGCACATCGCAAACATCTTCACCAAGCTGGAGCTGGTCCCGGCCGACGACGCGAACCGCCGGGTGCTGGCCGTGCTCACCTATCTCAACGGCACGGCGGAGCGGGCGCGCTGACGTTCCGACCGGTGGCCGGTGAAAGATCGCGGCAGACGGTGACACCCTGGGCTGCGGAAACGCTGAAACAGCTGTACGAGTAAACTCCGGTGGGCCGAGCCCGGAGGTCGCTCAGCCGTCCGGTGCCCCGACACGCGGGAACCGGCAGCCCGAGCAGCGTACGGCCGCGGCCGACATCCAGGGGTTGATAGACGTTATGGCACGCCCAACGCTCACCAAGGCTCACCGCAGCCTGCTGGGGCTGGTCGCCGCCGGCGCCTGCCTGATCTCGGGCATAGGCTTCGCCGGGTCGTACAACGCGGTGCGCGAGCTCGCCGCGGAGAAGGGGTTCGGCACCTTCGCCTACGCGTTCCCGATCGGTGTGGACGCGGGCATCGTGGTGCTGCTGGCGCTGGACCTGGTGCTGACCTGGCTGCGGATCCCGTTCCCGCTGCTGCGGCAGACCGCCTGGCTGCTGACCGTCGCCACCATCGCCTTCAACGCCGCCGCCTCGTGGGGCGACCCGCTCGGCATGGGCATGCACGCGGTCATCCCGGTGCTCTTCGTGGTCGTCGTCGAGGCCTCGCGGCACGCCGTCGGGCGGATCGCCGCGATCACGGCGGACCGGCACATGGAGTCCGTCCGGCTGATGCGCTGGGTGCTCTCCCCGGTGCCGACGTTCCGGCTCTGGCGGCGGATGAAGCTCTGGGAGCTGCGCTCCTACGACGAGGTGGTCCGGCTGGAGCAGAACCGCCTGGTCTACCGGGCCCAGCTGCGCTTCCGCTACGGGCGGGGCTGGCGCCGCTCGGCGCCGATCCAGGCGCTGCTGCCGCTCAAGCTGGCCAAGTACGGGGTGCCGCTCGACCCGGCGGTGCTGGACCGGCTGGACGAGGAGGCGCGCGCGGCCCGCGAGGAGCGCGAGGCCAAGGAACTGCGGGACGGCCGGGCCGTTGCCGCGGCGATCCCGGCGGCCGTCGCCGCAACGCCGGCCGCCGCCGCCACACCGCCCGCTGCCGCCGCCGTTGCCGCAGCCCCGGGGCCTCGGCTCCAGCAGCAGCAGCCCGCCCCGGCCGGGGCTCAGGCCCAGGCCAGGCCGCAGCAGCAGGCCGAGGGGGCGCCCGCCGTGACGCCGGTGCCGGCCGAGGTGGCCGCGCCGATGCTCGCCAAGCTCGCCGCGGTACGGCTGCGTGCCGCGAACGAGCCGGAGGGCGAGCAGGAGCAGGCTCCGCCGCCGCGGGAGGAGCTGAACGTCTGGACGGAGCGCCCGGTCCGGACCACCGGTCCGCACGCCCAGGGCGGCGGCGCCACCGGTGGTGGCCGGGTGCCGGGTCAGGCCTCGCCGTGGTTCAAGCCGCCGCGGCCGACCGGGGACGAGCCGGCTCCGGAGCGGGACCCCGCACCGGTGCGGCAGCCCGCCACCGCGGTCGCCCAGGGAGCACCGGCCGCCGCGCCGCAGGCCGGCTACGCGGAGCAGGCCGGCTACACCGACCAGGGCCAGTACCCGGACCAGGGCGAGTACGCCGAGGAGACCGGGTACGTCGCGTACGAGTCGGCGGCCCCGCAGGGTCCGGACTTCGCCGAGCAGCAGGACGAGCTGCCCGCGCCCGGCCCCTCGGGCGAGCGGACCGGCCCGGCACCGCGCCCGGGGCACCACCGGCTCGACCCCGAGCTCGCCTACGAGGCGCTGGTCAGCTACATCGACAGCCACGAGCACCAGCCGGACCCGCAGCGGCTCGCCGACTGGCTCACCACGAAGTACAGCGTGACCGGCAACCGACCGGACGGTTCGGTGCACCCGAAGGACGTCGCCGAGCTCTACCCCGAGCTGAAGGACCGCTACCTGGCCGCCGGGCGGGACTGACCCGGCACCTCCCGTCGTTCGCCGGACCACAGCTTGGAACCGCAGCAGGACCGCAGCCCGGGGCCCATCGGCCCCGGGCTGCGGCGTCCAGCGCTCGGTCGGCCATTGACGCCCGATCCCGGCGGGGTTACCTTCGCCTCAACAAATTGTTGAAGCGCTGGTCCGTCCCGGGCCGGCGGGGCGTGGAGGAGTACGCATGTCGCAGGTCGAGGTGGACGGTACCGGACCGGCGGGCGGAGCCACGTTCTCCGACGCGGCCCGCGCCGCCGTGGACGCGCTGCTCGCCCCGGTCGACGCCGACCTGACCCGCCGCTACCCGGGTGACTCCGGCACCCGGCAGCCGGTCCACACCGTCTACGTCCCGGCCGACGCCTTCGCCGCCGACACCGTCCGCGAGTGGGGCCGCCAGGCCCTGGAGGTCTTCGACACCCACGCGGGCACCCCGGCCGAGCTGGCCCGCGCGCTCGGCGTGGCGGACGACGCGCTGCTCGCCGACGTCCACGCCCGGGTCCGGGCCAAGCTGGAGCGGGAGCCGATCGAGGACCTGCGGATCGACTTCGAGGACGGCTACGGCCCGCGGCCGGACGCCGAGGAGGACGCCGCCGCCGTCCGCGCCGCCGAGCTGGTGGCCGCCGCGGTGGCGGACGGCAGCGCCCCGCCGTACATCGGGATCCGGATCAAGTGCATGGAGGCGGCCGTCCGGGACCGCGGCATCCGGACCCTGGAGCTCTTCCTCGCCACCCTGCTGGCCTCCGGCGGCCTGCCCGACGGGCTGGTGCTGACGCTGCCCAAGGTCACCTACGCCGAGCAGGTCACCGCACTGGTCCGGCTGCTGGAGGACTTCGAGCGCTCGGCGGGGCTGCCCGCCGGCCGGATCGGGTTCGAGATCCAGATCGAGACCACCCAGGCCATCCTCGGCCCGGACGGCCGTGCCACCGTGGCCCGGATGATCGAGGCCGCCGAGGGACGGGCGACCGGACTGCACTACGGGACCTTCGACTACAGCGCCTCCTGCGGGGTCAGTGCCGCCTACCAGAGCATGGACCACCCGGTCGCGGACCACGCCAAGGCGGTGATGCAGGTGGCCGCCGCCGGCACCGGCGTCCGGCTCTCCGACGGCTCGACCAACGTCATCCCGACCGGGCCGACCGAGCAGGTGCACGCGGCCTGGAAGCTCCACCACGACCTGGTCCGCCGCTCGCTGGCCCGCGCCTACTACCAGGGCTGGGACATGCACCCGGCCCACCTGCCCACCCGCTACGTCGCCGTCTACACCTTCTACCGCGAGGGCCTGGAGGCGGCCGCCGCCCGGCTGGCCGCCTACGTTGCCAAGGCCGGCGGCGACGTGATGGACGAGCCGGCGACCGCCCGCGCCCTCAGCGGCTACGTGCTGCGCGGGCTGGACTGCGGCGCGGTCGACCCGGCGGAGGTCACCGCACTCACCGGCCTGGACCGTGCGCAGCTGGACGCGCTGGCCGGACGCTGAGCGGCCGGCAGCGGCGATGAGCTGACCGCGGCACCCGGGACCACCCGGACAGGCCCTAGGCTGGCGGTACTGCCCAGGACCTTCCGGCCTTCGGGTCGGCGGGTCCTCCCCGGGCGGTACCGCCGGCCGCTTTGCGTCCGCCGCCCGGCCTGCTCAGCCGTCCGCCGCCCCGCCGTCTCGTTGTCCGGGAGGACCACCGCACCATGTCCGCCACGCCGGAGCCGACCCCCAGGCAGTACCTCACCATCCGGCGTGCGGTCAGCCACGAGATCGAGATCAAGAAGTCCCGCTTCATCTGCCACCTCGCCCGGGTCGCGGACGAGGACGAGGCCCAGGCGTTCATCGCCGGCATCCGCAAGCAGTACTGGGACGCCCGGCACAACTGCACCGCCTTCGTGGTCGGCGACGAGCAGCGCCGCGAGCGCTCCAGCGACGACGGCGAGCCCGGCGGCACCGCCGGGGTGCCGATGCTGGAGGTGCTGCGCCGACGCGGGCTGACCGACACGGTGGCCGTGGTGACCAGGTACTTCGGCGGGATCAAGCTCGGTGCCGGCGGCCTGGTTCGCGCGTACGGGAGCTCGGTGTCGGAGGCCTTGGACGCGGTCGGGCTGCTGGAGCGCAGGCCGGTGGCGCTGCTCGCGGTGACCGCGGACCACACCCGCGCCGGCCGGGTGGAGAACGACCTCCGGGCGGCCGGGTACGCGGTCAGCGACCTGGCCTACGAGGCGGCGGGGGTGCGGATCGAGGTCGGGGTGCCCGAGCCCGAGGTGGCCGGGTTCCACACCTGGCTGGCCGAGGCGACCGGCGGAACCGCGGTTGCGGTGGCGGCGGGGCGCACGTACGTCGAGGTGCCGGTCTGACCCGGTGCCCCGGTGGTCGGACGGTGCGGTGCCGCCGTTCCGGGGTGGAGCGGGCCGGACGGTTTTCGGCCAGTGTTTCGGACAGTTCGGATCCGGGTGTTCGAAGGTCCGGACCGTCTCCCTAGCCTGGCCGGAACCGAGCAGGGAGCCGACCGGGGAGCCGAGCCGCGATGCCCGTTGTCCAGACCGTCACGCTGCCCCCGGGCGGCAGCACCGGCTGGCACTACCACCCGGGCCGGGTCGCGGTGGTGGTGCTGTCGGGGACGCTGACCAGGACGCTGTACGACGGCCGGGTCGAGGTCAGCAGCGCGGGGGACTCGCTGGTCGAGGAGGCGGGTCCGCTCCACATCCACGTCGGCCGGAACCACGGCACCGTCCCGGTGGTGCTGATCGCCGACTACGACGCCCCGGAGGGCTGTCCGCTGGCGGTACCGGTGGCGGAACCGGAGTGGAGCCGCAGCGGCGCCGAGGCGGCCGGGGACTGAGTGCGGGCCGGGCTCCGGGGGCACGCCGGGGGCCGAGCGCGAGTGCCGGGCGGCGAGTGGCGGCCACGCACTGCCGATCGGGCCGGCGGCTTGAGCGGATTCACCCCAGATTCACTCGAACGTATTCACGTGGCCTCGATTTGGAACTTCCGCTCCGGGTTGTGGCGTTTCCTGGGCAAGGATCCGGCCGAACCGGACGAACCCCCCATCGATGGAGGACGACGGACCCCACCCCCGCCACGGAGGTATGCGCATGACCTCAGACCGCTCCACGTCGCGCGCCCGCGCCGATCTGCCCGGCCCCAGAGGCCCCGCGACGCCCTACCGGATGACCGTCACGACCGCGCTCCCGCACGCCGACGCCGTCGCCCTGGCCGACCAGCGCCTCGGCGCCTGGCTGAAACAGGAGGGCTGCGAGGAACCCCCGCCGCCGGCCCCGGTGCCCGCCCACCCGGACCGCGCCCGCTCCGCCCCCGCCGGACACCTCGACCCGGCCGCTCCCGCCGGACACCTCACCGTCCCCGCCGGGCGCAACGCCCGACCCGCCCCCACCGACCCGGTCGGCCGCGTGCCGGCCGTCGCCGACGTCCCGGCCGAGCGACTGCGGCTGGGCGGCCGCGTCCTGCTCGACCGCGACGGCGGCCCGCTGCGCGGTCGCGCCGGCCGCTATGACCGCCGCCGCCTGCGCACCCCTGCCCCGCACGGCACCCACCAGCTCACGCTGACCATAGCCACCGGGGTCGACGGTCCCACCTGGGTCCGGCTGGAGGCGGAGACGCACACCACCGGCAGCGGGGTGCGGACGCCCTGCCGGGTGCCGGTGCCCGAGCTGGCCTGCGTCCTGCTCCCGCTCCTCGACGCCGCCGACGGCCCGGCCGCCGTCCAGCTGGCGCCGCGGGTGCTCACCGCCGGCGAGGTCGACGGCCTGATCGACGAACTCTGCGACCCGGAACGCCGGCTGCCCACCGTGGTGGCCAGCGTCCCGGCCGACCGGGGGATCGACGAGTGGGTCGCCGAGGTGGTCCGCCCGCTCTGCGGCCAGCTGCCCGGCCTCGCCACCGCCTACGTCCTCGATCCCGGCGCCCGCACGGAGTTCAACGTCGCGCTGGAGTACCACAGTGTGTACGGCGGCGCCGTGCGCACCTACCTGCCCGAGGTCGATCCGGCCTCGCGGCACGACGGTGCCCGGCACCCGGTGCTGGCCCGCCGCCGGATCGAGGAGGACCTCCGGCGGGCGGCCGGGCTGCTGGCCCGCGAGCCGCGCCGGATCGCCGCCGAGCAGCCGCTGCCCCCGCCGCTGGCGGCCGTGCCCGTGCTGCGGGTGGCCCCGGTCGTGCCGCGCGCAGGCACCGGCCCCGACGCGGCCGCAGCCGCGGCCGAGTTCGCCGTGCTGGCCCACGAGGAGCAGCAGGACCGGGCCGAGGAGCAGGCGAGGGCGGACGAGCTGCAGCGGGTCCGGCACAGCCTGCGCCGGGAGCGGCGCGGCGGGGCCCAGGTCCGGGCGCTGGCCGGCCGGCTCTGCGGGGGTTCCGGCGGGGTGTCCGCGGCGGCCGGCCGCGCCAAGCGCCTCCCCGGCGGCCCCGGGAGCGCCGGCATCCCTGGCACCTTCACCGAACTCATGTCCAGGATTGACGAGTTCCCGCTGCTGACCTTCACGGGGGACCAGAAGTCCGCGCTCGCCCTGGACGAGATCCAGTGTCCCGGGGCGGGCTGGGCACGGCTCACCTGGGACGGCCTGACCGCCCTTCAGGAGTACGCCGAGGCGGCGGTGCGGGGGCAGGCGGGCGGCGACTTCAAGCAGTGGTGCGAGCACACCCCGGCAGGCTGCCACCGCTTCCCGCCCCGCAAGGCGGTGCGCGGGGAGTCCCGGACGGTGTTCAGCCACACCAAGTGGAAGCGGGAGCGGATGCTGCCGGTGCCGGAGTGCGTGGACGTCTCGCGGCGCGCGTTCATGGGAGCGCACCTGCGGATCGGCGGCGGGCGGACCGCACCGCGGCTGCACTACCTCGACGACTGCTCGGGCAGTGGCCGGATCTATGTCGGCTACATCGGCCTGCACCTGACCAACACCAGGACCAACTGAGAGGCTTGGCTGACCGGCGCGCCCGTTCGGTGGACAATGACCGGCAGGGGCGGGCCGCGGGGTCGCCGGCCGGCCCGGGCAGGTGCCGGACGAGTATGGGGGAACGACCACCGATGCAGTACTCAGCTGACGGTCACTCGGACGGCACGGTCACGGCCCCTCAACCCGGATTTCTGGCCTCGGTCTTCCGGGACCTCGGCGTCGAGGGGCCGGGCGGTCCGGACCTGCCCGACGGGTTCGGCGGACTCGCCGAGGGGCCCGGTGCGGAGGGACCGACCGTCGCGCCGGCCGGTCCCTCGGCCGACGCCCCTGCCGACGCCCCCGACCACGCGCCGTCCGGGGCGGGCGCCGCCGACGAGGGCGCCGCCACGAACGCGGGCGCCGCCACCGACGCGGGCGTCGGAACGGACGAGGCGGTCGCCGCCCACGGCCGGGCCGCCGCGCTGACCCACCACCGCACGCTCACCGTCCAGGCCGAGCACGAGCAGCTGGCCGACCTGCTGCGCCGGGCGGCGCTGCCCGTCTCGGCGATGGACTTCGAGAGTCAGCTGCGCCACTACGAGCCGCGGCCCTACCCGGCCGGCGATGCGGAGCCGGCCGGCACGGACACCGAGCCGCGCTGGGCGGACTACGCCCCCGCCGAGCCGCCGGCCGCCGACCCGGACGGATCCCCCGCCCGACGGCTGCTGGACTCCGGCTACCAGCGCGAGCTGGCCCAGGCCCGGCTCACCCACCAGCGGGCCCTGCGGGAGTGGCGCACCCGGAAGGCCGAGGCCGGCAGCCCGGCCGGGGACGAGTCCCGGCGCGCCCACGAAGACGCCGAGCAGGCCCGGGCCCGCGCCGTGCGGGAGTACAACGACAGCCTGGAGGAGTGCCGCCGGGCGTATCGGCTGGCCGAGCCGGCCGCGGTGGAGTCGCTGTTGGAGCGGGCCCTGGCCGCCGCCGAGACGGCCACCCAGGACCTGCCCGCGCCCTGCCGGGCGGTGTTCCGCCCGCTGACCCGCACCGCCGTGCTGGACCTCGACCTGCCGGCGCTCGACCTGGTGCCCTCGCTGAGCGGCTACCGGCTCGGCGCGGACGGCGAGATCCTGCCGGTGCCGCGGCCGCCCGCCGACCGGGCCACCGACTACCTGCGGCTGGTCGCCCGACTGGCCCTGCGCGCACTGCAGGCGGCGGACGCCGTCGACACCGACGAGATCCTGGCGGGCGTGGTGCTCAACGGCTGGCTGCGCGGGGCCGGCGGCGAGGAGCCGCTCTGCCTGCTGAGCGTCGACGCCGACCGCGACGCCCTGGCCCGGACCAGGCTGCTGCCACCGGCCGCCCCCTCGGCGGAGCCCGACGGCGAGGGCGTCTACGCCGATGCCGAGCAGGACGAGGCACTGGTGCGGCTGCGCCAGCTCGGTGCCGCCGTCACGCCCGACCCGTACGCCCGGGCGGCGGTCGAGCCGGCCGCGGTGGCGGGTCCCGCGTTGCCGTCCGCCCCGGACCTCTCCGCCAACGAGTTCGCCCAGCTGGTCCGCGAGCTGCTCACCAGGGGCGGTCTGACGCAGTGGAGCGTACGGCTGCGCGGTCCGGCCGGACTGGTTGCCACGGGGGAGGGCACGGCGGGCAGCGCCCTGCCGGGCCGCTGGGTGGTCTGGGCCTCCCGGGGCGCAGGGCCGGTGGGGGAGGAGGAGATCAGGACGCTGGCGGAGGCGGTCCGCGAGGAGTCCGCCGAGCGCGGACTGCGGCTGACCACCGGCCGGTTCACCGACGAGGCGCTCGACCTCACCGGCGAGGACGGCCACCAGCACATCCACCTGGTCGACGGCGACGGCGTGAGCGAGCTCGCCCGCACCCACCTCGGACTCCCGCTCGCCACCGTCCACTGAAACGCTGCCGAGCCGGAGCCGAGCCGGAACCGAGCCGGAGCCGACCCCGGGTGCGGCCCCCGGGCCGGACGCGGCCCGGGCAGCGGCGCGGCGACGGCAGCGGCGCGGCGACGGCAACGGCAACGAGGAGCCGGGTCGCCGTTGCCGCAGCTCACCCTGACGGCCTGTCCGGCGGGCGGGCGCCCGGGGACGGCGCGAGGCTGGGTGCGCACGGGTGCCGGGGCGGCCGGTCGGGACACGGGGGAGGCACGGTGGGCACGGTGCCCGGTACGGGGGAGGTGCGGTGACCGCGATCCTGGTGGCCGCCGGGGCGTTCCTGATGACGCTGATCGGCGGCTACGTGGCCCAGCGCACCGGCGACCGGCGTCACCTGGTGCTCGGCTTCGCGGCCGGGCTGATGCTCGGCGTGGTGTCGTTCGACCTGCTGCCGGAGGCGCTGCACCAGGCGCCCGAGGAGGTGCACGGGGTGCCGCAGGCCCTGCTGATGTTCGCGGCCGGGTTCCTGACCATCCACATCATCGAGCGCGCGGTCGCCATCCACCGAGGGCACGAGGCCGAGTACGCGGAGCACACCCACGGCCAGCGGTCCGCCCACGGTCACGCGCACGGCCACGGTCCCACGGCCGGGGCGCAGGGCGTCGGCCTCACCGCGGCGCTGGCCCTGGTGGGCCACAGCGTGATGGACGGCTTCGCGATCGGCGCGGCCTTCCAGGCCGGGACGACGGTCGGGACGGTGGTGGCCATCGCCGTGGTCGCCCACGACTTCGCCGACGGCTTCAACACGTACACGATCACCCGGCTCTACGGGAACAACCGGCGGCGGGCGCTGACCCTGCTGGCGGCGGACGCCCTGGCGCCGGTGACCGGTGCGGCGATCACCCTGCTGTTCACCATCCCGGAGCGGCTGCTCGGCCTCTACCTCGGGTTCTTCGCGGGCTTCCTGCTCTACCTGGCGACCTCCGACATCCTCCCGGAGGCACACAGCCCGCACCCCTCGCGCACCACCCTGCTCTGCACCCTCGCCGGCGTCGGCTTCATGTGGCTGGTGATCGGCTTCGCGAGCTGAGCGCCCCCGCCTGCCACCGTGCCGGGCGCGCCCGTTCGGTCCCGTTCGGTCCCCGCTCGGCGCGACGCCGGGCCCCGCCGACGCCCGCCTCACCCGTCGAGGGCGGCCCACCGCTCCCGCATCGCGGTCAGCGCCTCCGTGATCGCCGGGCGCCGGGAGGCCTGGGTGCGCCAGATCGCGAACACCCGGCGGGAAGGCTCCGGGACGACCGGACGGGAGACCACCCCCGGGGGCAGCGCGCCCCGCCCCAGGCGCGGCACCAGGCCGATCCCCAGGCCGGCCGCGATCAGCGCGATCTGGGTCTCGAACTCGCCGACCTGGTAGCGGACGTCGGGCTCCTCGCCGGCCTCGCGCAGCGTCCGGACCAGCCAGTCGTGGCAGATGTTGCCCGGCGGCACGCTGATCCAGCGCTGCCCGCAGAGCCGCCCGACCGGCACCACGGCGAGGTCCGCCAGCGGATCCTCGGCCGGCACCAGCAGGTCCACGGCATCCCGGCCGAGGTCCAGCCGGGAGAGCCCCGCCTGGACCGGCAGCGGAACGGTCGGCCAGTCCTGGACCAGCGCGAGGTCCACCTCGCCCCGGGCGACCAGCTCGGCCGCCAGGTACGGGTCGCTCTCCAGCAGCCGGACGTCCAGGTCGGGGCAGCACACGCGCAGGTCGGCGAGGACCCCGGGCATCAGCCCGCGGGCGCCGGTTGCGAAGGCGGCCACCAGGAGCCGCCCCACCGCCCGGCCGCGCTGCTCCTCCAGCCGCACCTCGGCCTGCTCCACCAGCCCCAGGACCGCCTGCGCGGTGGCGGCGAGCTCGCGGGCGGCGTCCGTCAGCACCACGCCGCGGCCCTGGCGCTCCAGCAGCACCGTCCGGGTCTCGCGCTCCAGCTTGGCGATCTGCTGGGAGACCGCCGAGGGGGTGAAGCCGAGTGAGGCGGCCGCCCCGCCGACCGAACCGTGCACGGCCACCGCGTTCAGCGCCCGCAGGCGTCCCAGATCCATCATGGGGACCATCATGCAGCACTGCTAAAGCGTGCGCTTCAGAATTCATCGCTGGTGCTACACGGTTCCCGGCGGCCATCCTCGATGCATGACCGCCACACCGGCCGCCCCCGGCGGCAGCATGAGCCCGCGTCACATCGGCCTGGCCGTCCTGGTCGCCGCCGTCTGGGGCCTCAACTTCGTCCTCATCCACATCGGCCTGGAGAACTTCCCGCCGCTGCTCTTCTGCGCCCTGCGGTTCGCCGTGGTCGCCGTCCCGGCGGTGTTCTTCGTCGGCCCGCCCAGGGTGGCGTGGCGGTGGGTACTGGCGGTCGGTTTCGTGCTCGGCGTGGTCAAGTTCGGACTGCTCTTCCTCGGCATGCACGCCGGGATGCCGGCCGGGCTGTCCTCGCTGGTGCTGCAGAGCCAGGCGATCTTCACGGCCCTGTTCGCCGCCGTGCTGCTCCGCGAGCGCCCCGGCGGCCGGCGGCTGGCCGGTCTCGCGATCGCCTTCGCCGGGATCGGGCTGAGCGCCGTCGACCGCGGGCTCGGTGGCCCGATCGGGGCGTTCGCCCTCGTCGTGCTGGCCGCCGTCGCCTGGGGGCTGTCCAACGTGCTGACCCGCCGGGCCGCCCCGTCGGACGCGCTGCGCTGGATGGTCTGGGTCAGCGCCGTGCCGCCGCTGCCGCTGCTCGGGCTCTCGCTGCTGGTCGAGGGGCCGGCCGAGGACCTGCGGGCGCTGCGCGAGATCACCCCGGCCGGCCTCGGTGCGATCGGGTACGTCGGGCTGGTCTCCACCCTCTTCGGCTTCGTCGCCTGGAGCTACCTGCTGCGCAGCTACGACGCCACCGCGGTGGCGCCCTACTCGCTGCTGGTGCCGGTGTTCGGGATGTCCTCGGCCTGGCTGCTGCTCGGCGAGCGGATCAGCCCGCTGGCCGGCGGCGCGGCACTGCTGGTGATCGCCGGCATCGGGATCACCGCGCTGCGCCCGGGGGCGCTGTCCGCCGCGGCGGGGTGGCTGCCGCGTACGCGGCCTCGGCGGACCGCAGCGCCCGCAGCAGCAGATCCTGTTCCGCGGGGCTGACCGGGCCGAAGTACTCCAGCGCCACCTCGTGCCGGACCTGCCCGATCCGCTCGACCGCGGCGTGGCCGGCGTCGGTCAGCACGATCCGCACGGCGCGCCGGTCGGCCGGGTCCGGGGTCCGCTCGACCATGCCCGCCTCCTCCAGCGCGTCGACCACCGTGGTGGCCGAGCGGGGGGCGATGTGCAGGCGGTCCGCGAGATCGCTCAGCCGCATCGCCCGGTCCGGCAGCTCGCAGCCCGGCGCGTGCGCGAGGGTGCGCAGGGCGCGGCCCTGGCCGGGGGTGATGCCGTAGGGCTCCAGCCGTTCGCTGGTGCGGCGGCGGATCCGCTTGATCGCCCGGGTCATCGCGTCGGCCAGCTCGGCGGCCGTGTCCTGCGGCGTCGCCGGGGCGCCGGCGGAGGTGCCGTCGGGGGTGCGGTCGGGGGTGCCGGGGGCCGGGGAGCCGGGGGAGGAGCTCGCCGCGTCGTCGGTCGGCGTGGTGGTCATGGGCGGCTCTCCTCGGCAGGTGATTCGACCAAGCGTATCGGCCGGTCCGGGAGCCGGAAGGAGGACGGGGAGGGCGGTGGGGATGAGGGCGGGGAGGGCCCGGGGGAGGCCGGGGGCCCGGTTGGCCCGGAAAAGTGTTGAGTAAGGCTCACTATCTGAGTTAGCGTAGATTCAAGTGAGGGCACCCTAAGTTCCCTCCCAGACCTTGGAGGGCCTGTGCCCCGCTCCGAAGCCCGCGTCGCCACCGACCGCCCGGGCCGTTACGCCAAGCAGCTCGCCGCCCACATGGGCCGCAAGATCGAGGCCGGCTGGTCCGACGAGACCGGCCGCGGCACCCTCACCTTCCGCATCGGCACCGCCACCCTGGAAGCCGCCCCCGACGTCCTGCTGCTCGCCGTCGAGGGCGAGACGGAGAACCTGCCCGACCTGGAGGACGTGGTCGGCCGTCACCTGGTCCGCTTCGGGACCCGCGACGAGCTGGTCGTCGAATGGCACCGCGACAACGGCGAGGCCGGTCACGTCCACCGCAACGACGAGCCCGCCGAGGGCTAGGGCCGGTGGGCCGGCGGCCGGCGGGTCGACGAGTCGGGCGAGGCCACGGGCGGCGGGGGACCGGCGGGCAGCCACCGGGCCAGGGCCCAGAGCGCCAGCCCGGCCAGGCACCAGCCGGCCACCACGTCCAGCAGCCAGTGGTAGTCGCTCCACACCAGCCCGAGGCCGACCCCGGCCGACAGCAGGGCGGCCGCTCCGCAGAGCCGGCGCCGGCCCGCGGCGCCGACCGTACGGGAGACCAGCAGCGCGGCCACGCCGTACGAGAAGGCCGCCGTCGTCGTGTGCCCGGACGGGTACCAGCCCCACTGGTCCGGCGCCAGCGGCACCCCGAACGGGCCCGGCCGGCCGAACCAGGCCTTCGCCGGGACGACCAGCAGCGGGATCAGACCCGCGGTCAGCACCGCCACCAGCGGCGGCAGCCACCGGCGCGGCGCCCCCGCCCGGTGGGTCCGCCAGGCGGCCAGCGCGCCGCCCGCCAGCAGCACCGGGATCGCCGGGACGGAGCTGCCGAGGTCGGACAGGGCCTTGCCGAGGTGGTTGAGCAGCGTGCTGTGCAGCTCGTGCCGGCTCTCCCGGACGGCGTGCCGCACCCAGCGGTCCAGCCCGAGCAGTGGCCCGTCGACGGCCACCTGCCAGGAGACCGGCACCAGCACGGCGGCCAGCAGCGCCGGCAGCGCGGGAGAGGCGGCGAACCGGCGGAAGACGCGAAGCGGCCGCCCCGGAGCAGGGGGGAGAGCTCCGGGGCGGCTCTGATGATCGCCGTTCCGTGCGCCCCGGGGGGTGTGGGTCGGACGGTCGGTCGATCGGCCTTCGGTGTGCGCCGCCTCTTGCGGGGCGGCCTGGTTGTCCTCGCGGCCGGCACGCGGACCCGCCTCCGGGGGCGGTGCCGCGGACGGTTCCGCCAATGGCTTTGGCTCGCTGTCCATCTGTCATGACACTACGTCAACGGCCGTGCCCCGTTGAGTGGCTTCAGCGATTCCGCACAGCATCTTCACCGCCGCCGATCGGGGCCCCGCACGGCCCGCACACGCCGCCGAACGCACGGCCCGGAAACGACCGAACGGCCCGCGGGGACTCTCGTCCTCACGGGCCGTTCAGCGCTGTCCGGACATCCCTCCGGCGGGTCTGCGGTGCCTGCCCTCGGGTCAGGCGGCGGTGACGCCCTGCAGGGCGAAGGCGCCCTCGATGATGTCCAGGCCCTCGTTGAGCAGGTGCTCCGGCATCACCAGCGGCGGCAGGAAGCGCAGCACGTTGCCGTAGGTGCCGGCGGTCAGCACGACCAGGCCCTCGGCGTGGCAGGCCTTCGCCACGGCGGCGGTGACCTCCGGGTTCGGCTCCTTGGAGCCCGGCTTCACCAGCTCGATCGCGATCATCGCGCCGCGGCCGCGGACCTCGCCGATCACGTCGAACTTCTCCTGCATCGCCGACAGGCGGCCCAGCATGATCTCGCCGATCCGCTGCGCCTTGCCGTTGAGGTCCTGCTCCTTCATGGTCTCGATGGAGCCCAGCGCGGCGGCGCAGGCCACCGGGTTGCCGCCGTAGGTGCCGCCCAGGCCACCCGCGTGCGCGGCGTCCATGATCTCGGCGCGACCGGTCACCGCGGCCAGCGGCAGACCGCCGGCGATGCCCTTGGCGGTGGTGATCAGGTCCGGGACGATGCCCTCGTCGTCGCACGCGAACCACTGGCCGGTGCGGCAGAAGCCGGTCTGGATCTCGTCCGCGACGAACACGATGCCGTTGGCCTTCGCGTACTCCACGATCGCCGGCAGGAAGCCCTTGGCCGGCTCGATGAAGCCGCCCTCGCCCTGGATCGGCTCGATGATGATCGCAGCGACGTTCTCGGCGCCGATCTGCTTGTTGATCATGTCGATCGCCTGGGCGGCGGCCTCGGCGGCGCAGTTCTCCGCGCCGGTCAGCCAGCGGTAGGGGTACGCCACCGGCACCCGGTAGATCTCCGGGGCGAACGGACCGAAGCCCTGCTTGTACGGCATGTTCTTCGCCGTCAGGCCCATGGTGAGGTTGGTGCGGCCGTGGTAGCCGTGGTCGAACACCACGACGGCGGTGCGCTTGGTGTGGGCGCGGGCGATCTTCACCGCGTTCTCGACCGCCTCGGCGCCCGAGTTGAACAGCGCGGTGCGCTTCTCGTGGTCGCCCGGGGTCAGCTCGTTCAGCTGCTCGGCCACGGCCACGTAACCCTCGTACGGGGTCACCATGAAACAGGTGTGCGTGAAGGCGGCCAGCTGCTCGGACGCCTTGGCCACGACGGCCTCGGCGCTGTTGCCGACGTTGGTCACGGCGATGCCGGAGCCGAAGTCGATCAGCGAGTTGCCGTCCACGTCCTCCAGGACGCCGCCGTTGGCGCGGGACACGTACACCGGCAGGGTGGTGCCGACGCCGGCCGCCACCGCACCCAGCTTGCGGGCCTGCAGCTCCTGCGACTTCGGACCGGGGATCGCGGTGACCAGGCGGCGCTCCTGCGGGAGCGGCGTTGCGGCGCTCATCAGTTTTCTCCAGACTTCTCGGCTCGGTGCTTCGCAGGCTACGGCCGCCCTCCCCGGCCGGGCATGCGCCACTCGGTAGCACTGAGCCGTCCGACTTGTCCGAGGCGGCCAGGCGGGTGGTACGGCTACCGGGAGGCTCCGCTCCACTACATTGAGCGCGGGCGTGTCGCCGGTGCGGTGGCATGGGTATGGCGGGACCGACGACGGTCGGGCCGGGCGGGCGAGGGAGCGGGGCCGGACATGGGACTGGACGGGGCGCAGGGCCACGGCGAGCGGACCACCACCACACCCACCCCACCGCTGCCCCACCAGCGCCCCCAACCCCCGGCCTTCGACCTCCCCACCTGGGTCGCCGCCCCCCGCCCCCCGGCCCCCCCGGGCATCTACCGCCAGGGCTACGCCCAGATCGACCCCGACCGCGCCGAAGACGCCAAGGTCCCGACCTGGCCGTTGCTCTGGCGGGCGGGACTGAACATCATCGCCACCATCGCGACGTACTACATCGGCACCGTCGTACTGATGTACGCGGTGGGTCTGTTGTTCGGCTGGTTCGACGGCACATCACCGGAGCAGTTCGACGTGGCCCAGATCCTCATCAACATCGTCACCGTCAGCTGCGCCGCGGCGGTCTTCTGGCGTACGGGACGCTGGCGAGAGGTCGGAAGGCGGTTCCTTACCCCCACCGGCTGGCGGAAGAACGTCGCGCCGGTCCTGGCCCGGGCCATCACGCACGAGGGGCCGGTCCCCGAAGCACGCGGCGACCATACGCTGGTGCCTGCTGCCGATCCTTGGACGGGGCAACGGATCGGCGGCGGCGCCGCAGCCGCGGCCCGGTTGGACGGTGAAGCAGTGGGCGATGTCGACTACGTGCGGATCCAGCGGGCCTGGGAGTCGGCGCAGGCCGATCCTGCGTTCGTTCCGGCGTTCGTGGACCATGTACTGGCCCGTGGTGCTGCGGCGTTCAGCCACCCGTCGGAGAGTCGGGAGCTCTCGGGCAGATCGGCGCAGCACGACCTGTTGGTGCAACAGGTGAGGCTCGGCACGGCACAGGATGTCCCGAAGAATCCGCTGGCGTACCGCAACACGGGCTTCGCGCTGGATCCGACCGTCCTTGGAACCTCTGTCCTGGCGGTCGGCCCCGCCGGTACCGGGAAGACCGCGAGGTTGGCGCGCCCAGCAATCGAGGCGCTGTGTCTGCAGGCCCTCGCCGGAACGGCGTGTGTCGTGGTCGTGGGAGGGACGGGCGCCGACCTCGGCCCCGACACTTGGTACGACGTGGTGATTGCACCGGGTGAGCCCGGGTCCGCCTACGGGCTGGACCTCTACGGGGCGACGCAGGACCCTGATGAGGCTGCTGCTCGTCTGGCGGATGCACTGCTCCCGGATGAGCTGGCGCCGCGCGCGGAGAGCGCGAGGGTTGCGCTTCAGCAGGTGGTGGGGCCGTTCCAGGCTGCCTATGGGCGATATCCGGGAGTGAGCGAGCTCCGAGCGCTGTTGGCGGGGGAGGAGCGAGCCGTCTCGGCCTTGACCAAGGCTCTGGACGAGGCGGGTCGAACGGCAGTCTACGAGCGTGACCTCGGCCACCGTGCTCAGCAGCAGGGGCGGGTGGACGATCCGGGCACGCTGCTCGCGGATCGGCTGGCGCTGCTGGAGCGCCCGGCCTTCGACGGGGTATTCGCCACGGACGGGTCGGGGCGTCCGCCATTTGCCATGCGGGCGCTGGACCACCCGTTGCGAGTCCTGATCAAGCTCCCTGAGCGAAGCCATCCGGAGGCGGCCAGGATCCTGTCCCGGCTGGTGGTCAGTCAGTTCGTCCTGGCGGCAGTGGCCCGGAAGGACCGTTCCCTTTTCGCGGGTTTGGTCGTGGATGACGCGTCCACGGCTCTCGATACAACCGCCGTGCGGGGGCTCCAGAGGATGCGCGGCACCAATGCGGGTGCGGTGCTGTTGCTGCGCACGTTGATGGATCTCCCCGAGGCGCTTCGTGCTCCGCTGTTCGGGGCTGTCGGGTGCCGGATGGTGTTCCCGGGGATCGCTCCGTGGGACGGTCGGTTCTTCTCCGAAGCCTGGGGCACCCACGTGATGCACGAAACGGTCGTCACGCATGCCCCCCAGACGGATGGCGGCGTGATCCGGCGGGCGGGGCGGTTGGGGCGGAAGGCGTTGTCGGGGACGACGGCGCAGACCGAGTCGGTGACCACGCGGGACGTCGAGCGGCTGCGGTGGTCGCCTTCCGACCTGGCGCACGCGCTTCCGGCGGGGCATGCGGTGGTGTCGCTGACGGCGGTCTCGGGCGAGCAGGTGCCGCCGCTGCTGGTGGACCTGCGGAGCTGAGCGGGCGGTGTGGCGGCGGCGCGGGCCCGGACGAAGCCTGCCTCCGAGGTGGATTCGGCAGTGCCGGTTGTCCGGAGCGTCCATAATGAGAGGAGAGACCCCTCCCGTACCCCGACTCCCGGCCGCACGGCCACTCAGCCCCCACCGCCTCTCCTCGCCCGGCCGCAACGGCGCGGTCAGGTCGTTCCCCCGAAGGTGCCATGCCTCCCACACTCGCCTCCGTCGTCCGCAACACCTCGCTCCATCTGACGGTCCTCGCCGGTGCGGACCACCTGGAGCGGCCGGTCCGCTGGGTGCACACCAGCGAGCTGGACGACCCGACGCCGTTCCTTGAGGGCGGTGAGCTGCTGCTCACCACCGGCATCAAGCTGGGCCGGACCGCCGCCCAGTTGCAGGCGTACGTGCACCGGCTGGCCGACGCGGGCGTGGTGGGGCTGGGGCTCGGCGTGGGGCTGTCGCACACCGAGGTGCCGCAGCCGCTGGTGGAGGCGGCGGCGCAGCGCGGGCTGCCGCTGCTGCGGGTGCCGGAGCCGACGCCGTTCATCGCGATCAGCAAGGTGGTCTCGGCGGCGCTGGCGGCCGAGCAGTACGAGGCGGTGACCACCAGCTTCGAGGCGCAGGAGGAGCTGACCCGGGCGGCGCTGGGCAAGGACGGCACCACCGCGGTGGTGCGCCGGCTGGCGGCGCGGCTGGGGGGCTGGGCGGCGCTGTACGACGGTTCGGGGGCGCTGTCGGTGGTGGCGCCGGACTGGGCGGCGCGGCGGGCGGGGCGGCTGGCGGCCGAGGTGGACCGGCTGCGGCGGCGCCCGGCGCCGTCGAGTGCCGCGCTGCAGGGGCGGTCGCCGGGGATAGACACGGCGGACGAGGACTACGTGGTGGTCCAGTCGCTGGGGGCGGACCGGCGGGCCCGGGGCTTCCTGGCGGTGGGGACCGAGGACCGGATCACCCCGACCGAGCGGTACGTGCTGAACGCGGCGGTGGCGCTGCTGACCCTCACCCTGGAGCGCTCGCGCGAGCTGCGGCAGGCCGAGGAGCGGATGGGCGCGGCGCTGCTGCGGATGGTGCTGGCGGGCGAGGTGGCCACGGCCCGGCAGGTGGCCGCGGGGCTGTTCGGCGGGCTGCCGGAGGGCACGGTCCGGGTCCTGGTGGCGGGCGCCGGTCAGGGCGTGGACTCCTCGGAGGCGCTGGGCGAGCTGGGTGACCGGGCCGAGCAGGCGGGCTCCCGGGTCGGCGAGAAGCTGCTGGTGGCGCGCGAGGACGGGACGCACGGCGCGCGGCTGATGGTGCTGGCGCTGGACAACGGCGCGGTGCACCGGGCCTGCCTCGGGGTGATCGAGGAGCACGAGGGGTTGTCGCTGGGCGTCTCGGCGCCGGCCGCGCTGGAGGAGGCCGGGACGGCGCACTCGCAGGCCGAGCGGGCGCTGGCGGTGGCGCTGCGCGGCGGCCGGCGTTCGGTGGACCACGAGGAGGTCGGCGCGGGTTCGCTGCTGCCGCTGCTCGGCGAGGACGCGGTGACGGCGTTCGCGGAGGGGCTGCTGCGCCCGCTGCGCGAGCACGACCGGACGGCGCGCGGTGACCTGGTCGCCTCGCTGCGGGCGTGGCTGTCCAGACACGGGCAGTGGGACGCCGCCGCGGCCGACCTCGGTGTGCACCGGCACACGCTGCGCTACCGGATGCGGCGGGTCGAGGAGCTGCTCGGCCGCTCGCTGGACGACACCGACGTCCGGATGGAGCTCTGGCTGGCCCTCCGCTCCGGCGAGGAGTAGGACCTCCGGCGAGGAGCAGGGCCTCCTCCGGCGAGGCGTAGGGCCTCCGGCGAGGAGCGGGCCGGTTCCTCACCGGAGGCCGGGCCCGCTACCTCATTCGGCGACCGAACGTCTGGACGTGTTGGAGTGGCGTCCGTGGCGAACGCTACTTCGCGGCCAATCCGGTCGGCGCGTCGACGCCCCTACCCTCGATCCTGGTTCCACGTCCGTGGGACCGTGAGGATGTCGAGGAGAGGGCCGGTACCACGGTGACCACCACGTACGAATTCTGGCTGGCCGGCCGCCGGGCGAGCGGCGACGCCGACTTCGAGGTGCACAACAGCTGGGACGGCCGTCTGGTCGGCAAGGTCAGCGTCCCGACCGAGGCGCAGGTCGAGGAGGCGCTGGACGCCGCCGTGGCCGCGCTGCCGGTGTTCGCGGCGACCCCCGCGCACGTGCGGGCCACCGCGCTGGACCACGTGGCGAAGCGCCTGGCCGAGCGCACCGAGGAGATCGCCCGGCTGATCACCGCCGAGAACGGCAAGCCGATCAAGTGGGCCCGCGGCGAGGTCGGCCGTGCCGTCTCCGTGTTCCGCTGGGCGGCCGAGGAGGCCCGCCGCACCAACGGCGAGACCATGCGGCTGGACACCGACCCGGGCGGCGTGGGCCGCTTCGCGGTGGTGCGCCGGTTCCCGCGCGGCGTGGTGCTGGGCATCGCCCCGTTCAACTTCCCGCTGAACCTGGTCGCCCACAAGGTCGCCCCGGCGATCGCGGTCGGCGCGCCGATCATCCTCAAGCCGGCTCCGGCCACCCCGCTCTCCGCGATGGTGCTGGGCGAGATCCTGGCCGAGACCGACCTGCCGGCCGGCTCCTGGAGCGTCCTGCCGGTGCCGAACGACCGGATGCCGGCGCTGGTGCAGGACAAGCGCCTGCCGGTGATCTCCTTCACCGGTTCGGACAAGGTCGGCTACCAGATCATGGACTCGGTGCCGCGCAAGCACTGCACCCTGGAGCTCGGCGGCAACGCCGCGGCCGTGGTGCTCGCCGACTGGTCCTCCGAGGCGGACCTGGACTGGGCCGCCACCCGGATCGCGATGTTCGCCAACTACCAGGGCGGCCAGTCCTGCATCTCGGTGCAGCGGGTGATCGCCGACGTGTCCGTCTACGACCGTCTGGTCGAGAAGGTCGTGGCCAAGGTCCGGACCCAGGTCACCGGCGACCCGAACGACGACGCCACCGACGTCGGCCCGCTGGTCGACGAGAACGCCGCCAAGCGGGTGGAGTCCTGGGTCGACGACGCCGTCGCCAAGGGCGCCAAGGTGCTCACCGGTGGCACCCGTGAGGGCGCGACCTACGCTCCGACCGTGCTGGCCGACCTGCCGGCCGACGCGATCCTGGCCAAGGCCGAGGTGTTCGGCCCGGTCCTGTCGCTGCACAAGGTCGACGGCACCGACGAGGCGTTCGCCGCCGTGAACGACTCCGACTTCGGCCTGCAGGCCGGCGTCTTCACCCACGACCTGCAGACCGCCTTCCGCGCCCAGCGGGAGCTGGAGGTCGGCGGTGTGATCATCGGTGACGCGCCGTCCTACCGCGCCGACCAGATGCCGTACGGTGGCGTCAAGGACTCCGGCGTCGGCCGCGAGGGCGTCAAGTACGCGATGGACGACTACACCGTCGAGAAGGTCATGGTCCTCACCGGTCTCGACCTCTGATCGACCTCCGACCGACCACCGGTCGGTCGATGTGCGCGGGGCCCGGTTCGACGAACCGGGCCCCGCGCGCGTCCGTGCCCGCGCACGCCCCCGGTCAGCCGTTGTGCCCGGCCGCGGCGGCGACGGCCTCCTCGACCGTCGCGTTGCCGGCGACCAGCTCCAGCGTCTGTCCGGCGGTGCCCGGCTCGTGCAGCAGCGCGGCCAGCACGGCGGCCACGTCGGCCCGGTCCACGGCGCCGCGCGCGACCGACGGGGCGAGCCGGACCAGGCCGGTGCCGGGGCCGTCGGTGAGCCGGCCGGGCCGCAGCACCGTCCAGTCCAGCGAGGTGCGGGCCCGGACGGCGTCGTCGGCGGCGCCCTTGGCCCGCAGGTAGGTCTCGAAGACCGGGTCCGCGGCGTGCTGGGCCCCGGCGTCGGCCCCCATCGAGGAGATGATCAGGTAGCGCCGCACCCCGGCGAGTTCGGCGGCGTCGGCGAGCAGGACGGCCGCGTCGCGGTCGACGGTGTTCTTGCGGGCGGCGCCGCTGCCCGGCCCGGCGCCGGCGGCGAAGACCACCGCGTCGGCCCCCTCCAGCAGTCCGGCGAGTCCGGAGGCGGTGGCGGACTCCAGGTCGAGCAGCAGTGGCTCGGCCCCGGCGTCGGCGAGGTCGGCGGCCTGTTCGGGCCGGCGGATGATCCCGGCGGGCCGGTCGCCGCGCTCGGCGAGGAGCCGCTCCAGCTTGAGCGCGATCTGTCCGTGGCCTCCGGCGATGACGGTACGCATGGCTCCGACGGTAGCCGCGCGGCGTCCCGGCGTCCTGGGGAGTGCGCCGGGCAGGACACAATGGGCGCATGACTTCGCTCGCCCACCCGCAGCTGCGCTTCACCCCCGTGGTGAAGGACCCCTCCGCCCCCCGGGAGCTGGTGATCCTCGGCTCCACCGGTTCGATCGGCACCCAGGCCATCGACGTGGTGCGCCGCAACCCGGACCGGTTCAGGGTGGTCGCCCTGTCGGCGGCCGGCGGGCGGGTCGAGCTGCTCGCCGAGCAGGCCCTGGAGCTCGGGGTGCACACCGTGGCGGTGGCCGACCCGGCGGCCGAGCCGGTGCTGCGCGAGGCGCTGGCGGCGAAGGCGGCGGGCCGTCCGCTGCCGGCCGTGCTGGCGGGCCCGGACGCGGCGACCGAGCTGGCGGCGATGGAGTGCCACTCGGTGCTGAACGGCATCACCGGTTCGATCGGCCTGCGGCCGACGCTGGCCGCGCTGTCGGCCGGCCGGGTGCTGGTGCTGGCCAACAAGGAGTCGCTGATCGTCGGCGGCCCGCTGGTGAAGGCGGTGGCGCAGCCGGGGCAGATCGTGCCGGTGGACTCCGAGCACGCGGCGCTGTTCCAGGCGCTGGCCGGCGGCACCCGGGCCGAGGTCCGCAAGCTGGTGGTCACCGCCAGCGGCGGCCCGTTCCGCAACCGCAGCCGCGAGCAGCTGGCGGGCGTCACCCCGCAGGACGCGCTGGCGCACCCGACCTGGGCGATGGGCCCGGTGGTGACGATCAACTCGGCCACCCTGGTGAACAAGGGCCTGGAGGTGATCGAGGCGCACCTGCTCTACGACGTGCCGTTCGAGCGGATCGAGGTCGTCGTCCATCCGCAGTCGGTCGTGCACTCGATGGTGGAGTTCACCGACGGTTCCACGCTGGCGCAGGCCAGCCCGCCGGACATGCGGATGCCGATCGCCCTCGGCATGGGGTGGCCGGACCGGGTCCCGGACGCGGCGCCCGCCTGCGACTGGACCAAGGCGGCCACCTGGGAGTTCTTCCCGCTGGACAACGACGCCTTCCCGGCGGTGGACCTGGCCCGGGAGGCGGGCTCGCTCGGCGGCACCGTTCCGGCGGTCTTCAACGCGGCGAACGAGGAGTGTGTGGAGGCCTTCCTGAAGGGCCGCCTCGCCTTCACCGGAATCGTGGACACTGTTGCCAAGGTCGTGGCGGAGCACGGGGCCCCCGCGGGGGGAACTTCCCTCACGGTCGAGGACGTCCTGCACGCGGAGGACTGGGCCAGGGCCCGGGCGCGCGAGCTGGCGGCCGGCTGACGGTTCCGGTGGCGACCGGAATTGCGGTAAGACAAGACGACGAGCGGAGCGGCATGACGGAGGATCAGCGGTGGCAACGGTGATGACGGTGGTCGGCATCCTGGTCTTCGCGGTCGGGCTGCTGGTCTCGATCGCTTGGCACGAGCTCGGCCACCTCTCCACGGCCAAGCTGTTCGGCATCCGGGTGCCGCAGTACATGGTCGGCTTCGGCCCGACCGTCTGGTCCCGCAAGAAGGGCGAGACCGAGTACGGCATCAAGGCGATCCCGCTGGGCGGGTACATCCGCATGATCGGGATGTTCCCGCCCGGCGCGGACGGGCGGATCACCAAGCGGAGCAGCTCGCCCTGGCGCACCATGATCGAGGACGCCCGGCAGGCCTCCTACGAGGAGCTCCAGGACGGCGACGAGGAACGACTCTTCTACACCCGCAAGCCGTGGAAGCGCGTCATCGTCATGTTCGCCGGCCCGTTCATGAACCTCGTCCTCGCGTTCGGGCTCTTCCTGACCGTGATGATGGGCTTCGGCGTCTCGATGACCGTGCCCACCATCGGCACCGTCTCCCAGTGCATCGTCAAGGCCGGCCAGCCCACCGACACCTGCCCCAAGGACGCTCCGGCGACCCCGGCCGCCCAGGTCCAGCTGAAGCCGGGCGACAAGGTCCTCTCCTTCGACGGCGACCGGATCCGCGACTACGAGCAGCTCCAGGCGGACATCCGCAGGTCGGCCGGGAAGACGGTGCCGATCGTGGTCGAGCGGGGCGGGCAGCAGGTCACGCTGGTGCCCACGATCGCCGTCAACGACGTGCAGAAGTACGACGGCAACGGCGTCCCGGTCAAGGGCGAGACGGTGCAGGCCGGCTTCCTCGGCTTCACGCCGACCACCGGCATCGTCCGGCTGGGCTTCGGGCAGTCGCTCGACCGGATGTACGACATGGCGGAGAACGGCGTGAAGTCGCTGGTCGCCCTGCCGGGCAAGATCCCGGGCCTGTGGCACTCGGTGGTGGACGGCGCCCCCCGCGAGGTGGACTCGCCGATCGGCATGGTCGGCGCGGCCCGGGTCAGCGGCGAGGTGTTCGCCCTGGACATCCCGGGGACCCAGCGGATCGCCTACTTCGTCAACCTGCTGGCCGGCATCAACCTGTCGCTCTTCCTGTTCAACATGCTGCCGCTGCTCCCGCTGGACGGCGGCCACATCGCCGGCGCGGTCTGGGAATCGGTGCGCCGCCGGTTCGCTCAGCTGTTCAGGCGGCCCGACCCCGGGCCCTTCGACGTGGCCCGCCTGATGCCGCTCGCCTACGTGGTGGCCAGCATCTTCGTCGGCTTCACCGTGCTGGTGCTGGTCGCTGACCTGGTGAACCCGGTCAAGATCAGCTGACCGTACGGGTACGGCGGGTGTGCTCCGGCCCGTCGGCGTGCCGTACCGTTGGAGGCCGGGCGCGCGTCGACCGTCGCGCCCGGTCCCGGCCTTCCCGAACGGCCGGACCGACCACACCTCAACCCCGGGGAACCCTGCGCACATGACCGCGATCTCGCTCGGTATTCCGTCTCTGCCGCTCAAGCCGCTCGCCAAGCGCCGTTACTCCCGGCAGATCATGGTCGGCAACGTGCCGGTCGGCGGCGACGCGCCCGTCTCGGTGCAGTCGATGACCACCACGGTGACCGCGGACATCAACGCCACGCTGCAGCAGATCGCGGAGCTGACCGCGTCCGGCTGCCAGATCGTCCGGGTGGCCTGCCCGTCGCAGGACGACGCCGACGCGCTGCCGATCATCGCGAAGAAGTCGAAGATCCCGGTGATCGCGGACATCCACTTCCAGCCGAAGTACGTCTTCGCGGCGATCGACGCCGGCTGCGCGGCCGTCCGCGTCAACCCGGGCAACATCAAGGCCTTCGACGACAAGGTCGGCGAGATCGCCAAGGCGGCCAAGGACGCCGGCATCCCGATCCGGATCGGCGTCAACGCCGGCTCGCTGGACAAGCGCCTGCTGGAGAAGTACGGCCGCGCCACCCCGGAGGCCCTGGTCGAGTCCGCGCTCTGGGAGTGCTCGCTGTTCGAGGAGCACGACTTCCGCGACATCAAGATCTCGGTCAAGCACAACGACCCGGTCGTGATGATCAACGCCTACCGCCAGCTCGCCGCCGCCTGCGACTACCCGCTGCACCTCGGCGTCACCGAGGCCGGCCCGGCGTTCCAGGGCACCATCAAGTCCGCGGTCGCCTTCGGCGCGCTGCTCGCCGAGGGCATCGGCGACACCATCCGGGTCTCGCTCTCCGCCCCGCCGGCCGAGGAGATCAAGGTCGGCAACCAGATCCTGGAGTCGCTCGGCCTGCGCGAGCGCGGCCTTGAGATCGTCTCCTGCCCGTCCTGCGGCCGCGCCCAGGTCGACGTCTACAAGCTCGCCGAGGAGGTCACCGCCGGCCTGGAGGGCATGGAGGTGCCGCTGCGCGTCGCGGTCATGGGCTGCGTCGTCAACGGCCCGGGCGAGGCCCGCGAGGCCGACCTCGGCGTCGCCTCCGGCAACGGCAAGGGCCAGATCTTCGTCAAGGGCGAGGTCATCAAGACCGTCCCCGAGTCCAAGATCGTCGAGACCCTGATCGAGGAGGCCCTCAAGCTGGCCGAGCAGATGCAGGCCGAGGGCGTCGAGTCGGGTGCGCCGACCGTGACCGCCGCGGAGTGACGGGCGGACTGCAGAATTCCGGAAGCGGGGCCGTCCGTGTGCGGACGGCCCCGCCGCCGTAGCCGGGTGGGGCCAGGAGTAGGGTGCGGCCAGAGTCGTCTCAGTGAGGTGCTGTCTCGATGCTCGATCGAGGTGTGATGCTCCCCAGCTCGTTCCAGGCCGCGCGCGCCCTGGCGACCACGCGTGTGCTGGAGGCCTCCGACCTGGCGGACACCCTGGAGGTGCTGCACCGCGACCCGGTCGCCAACGCCTTCGTCGCCACCCGGGTGGAGGCCGTCGGACTCGACCCCTGGCGCCTGGGCGGCGAGATGTGGGGCTGGTACGACGAGCACGGCGAGCTCGACGCGCTCTGTTACGCCGGAGCCAACCTGGTCCTGGTCAACGCCGGGCCGCCGGCCGTCCAGGCCTTCGCCGAACGGGCCCGCCGCCAGGGCCGCCGCTGCTCCTCGATCGTCGGCCCGGCCGAGGCCACCGCCTCCCTCTGGGCGCTGCTGGAGCGCAGCTGGGGCCCGGCCCGCGAGGTCCGCGCCCACCAGCCGCTGCTCGCAACCACCGTGCCGTCCGCCGAGATCGCGCCCGACCCGCTGGTGCGGCGGGTGCGGCGGGACGAGGTCGAGACGCTGATGCCGGCCTGCGTGGCGATGTTCACCGAGGAGGTCGGGGTCTCCCCGCTGGCCGGTGACGGCGGCCTGCTCTACCAGGCCCGGGTCGCCGAACTGGTCTCCACCGGCCGCTCGTTCGCCCGGTTCACCGAGGACGGCCAGGTGGTGTTCAAGGCCGAGATCGGCGCCGTCACCCAGGGCGCCTGCCAGGTCCAGGGCGTCTGGGTCGACCCCGCCCACCGCGGCCAGGGCCTCTCCGAGACCGGCATGGCCGCCGTCCTGGACATCGCGCTGCGCGAGGTGGCCCCGGTGGTCTCGCTCTACGTCAACGACTACAACCTGCGCGCCCGCGCCGCGTACCGGCGGGTGGGCTTCCGCGAGGTCGGCGCGTTCATGAGCGTGCTCTTCTGAACGGTCCCGCTTCCGTACCCCTGCGCCCTGCGGCGTTCCGTACTGCGGCGGCTGTTCTCCGGCCCTGCGCTGCGCCGTGCCCCGTTCCGCGGGCCGGTTGTCGGCTCGGGGCCGCACCGGGCGGGCGCCGGTAGTAACGTCCGGGGCATGGATCAGCTGACCGGGGTGACGATCGAGGCCATCGACCTTGCGGCATGGGCTCCGCAGGCGCTCGATGTCCAGGCGGTGGCGTTCGGGCTGTCGCCCGAGGAGGTCATGGTCAGGCTGCACATCGTGGGCCGGCACGCGTTGCAGCCCGGGGTGATCGCGCTCGGCGCGTTCGACGGCGGACGGCTGGTCGGCTTCGGCTACGGCATGCCCAACCGGCGCGAGCACTGGTGGAGCACCGTGATCCAGCCCTACCTGGAGGCCGGCGGCCACGGCGACTGGCTCGACGGCGTCTTCGCGATCACCGAGCTGCACGTGCTGCCCGGGTTCCAGGGCCACGGGATCGGCTCCACCCTGATCCGGACCCTCTGCGAGCGGTCCGGCCTCCACCGCAGCATCCTCTCCGCGATCGACGCCGAGACGCCCGCCCGCCGCCTCTACCGCTCGCTCGGCTACCGGGACCTCGCCCGCGCGGTGCACTTCCCGAACACCGAGCGCCTCTACGCCGTCATGGGCGCCCCGCTGCCGCTGCCGGCGCGGCCGGCCGGTCAGAGCGCCCCGGCGAACTCCAGGTAGAGCTCGGCGTCCTCCCCGCGGCCGGCCGCGAGCGCCCGCAGACCGAGGTCGGTGGCGCGGAACAGCGTCCAGCCGCGCAGCCGCTCCCGGTCCACCTCCAGCGCGTCCGAGAGCTGGTGCAGCCGGCGCCGGACGGCGGCCGGGACGCCGGGGGAGCCGACCAGGGTGTCGGCCCGGTCCAGGGCCAGCCGGGCCAGGTCGAAGGCACGCTCGCCGACCAGCGGCCGCGGGTCGATCGCCAGCCAGGGCGCGCGGTCGGCGGCGAGCACGTTGCCGTGGTGGAAGTCGCCGTGCAGCAGGAACGCCTCGGTGGCGGAGCCGGCCAGCCCGTCCGCGGCCTCCAGCGCCTCGGCCACCAGGGCGTCCGCCTCGACGGCGCCGGGCAGACCGCGGTGCCGGCGCAGGCCGTCGGCGAGGTACCCGGCCCGGTCGGCCAGCGAGGGGAACGGGTGGCCCTCCCCCGGCTCCACCCAGAGCCGGTGCAGCAGGCTGGTGGCCTCCAGCATCGCCTTCGCCTCGGCGAGCGAGCGCAGCGGGATGTCGCCGTGCAGCCGCTCCAGCAGCAGCACCCCCTGGGCGGGGTCCGCGTCCAACAGCAGCACGGCGCCGCGGCCGGCCCAGTGGGCGAGCGCGGTGTGCTCCGCGGTCGTCTCGGGTGTGGTCCGCCCGGACTTGAGGACGGCGGGGCTGAGGTCGTCCCGGCGGACGTAGCCGACCAGGCTCAGGCTGCCGCCCGGATCGAGGACCCGCTCCAGGGTGAGGTCCCAGCGGGCCAGGTGTGCGGCGACCCGGGCCGGCAGCTCCGCCAGCCAGCGCCGCCCCTCGTCGTCGGTGCCGACGCTGCGCGCCAGCCACTCGGGGACGGTGATCTGCGCTGGTGCTCCCGACATGCCGGCCTTCCGGTAGCTGCTTCCCCCGTGGTGTTACCCGTCCATTGTCGGTCATGGCCCTGAAACCGCAGGTCAGCGACGCGAGGGGGAGCCGGCCGGAGGGTGCCCGCGGCCCGGGCGCGGGCTGCGCGGGCGGGGCGTGGGAAGTCGGACCCGCCGACTTCCCACGGACCCGCAGGTCAGGGGGTGGAGGTGGCCGTCGGGCTCGGGGTGGCGGTCGCGGTGTCGGGGAGGCCCGGGAACGGGGTGGCGGTGGCACCCCAGCGGTGGGCGCGCAGGGCGCAGTCGCGCAGCGCGTCGGCCGCGGCGGTGCGCTGCGGGCCGGGCACGGCGGCGACCAGGTCGGCGTAGACCGCGGTGAGCCGGGTTTCGAGGTGGGCCGCGAGCCGGGTGGCGCCGGCCGCGTCGGTGACGGCGAAAGGGAGCTGGTAGCCGGCTGCGGCCGCGCTCGGCGTGGCGCCGACCGTGCCCAGCAGCCGCTGCCAGGAGTCCCGGCGGGCCTGGTGCGCGGCGAGGGCGCCGCGTGCGTCGGTCCGCTGCTGGTCGTCCGGGAGCCGGGCGCCCACCACGCCGTAGCCGTAGACCGCGGCGTGCTCGGCGCCCAGCGCGCCCTGGAGCGCCGTGACGGCCTCCGGGCCGACGGCCGGTGCGCTGCCGGTCCCGGCCGGCGAGGCCGTGGCCGGTGCCGTACCCGAGGGTTGGCCGGACGGCGACGCGGAGGCGTCGCCCGGAGCGGTGGCCGGCGGCGCGCTCGGCGGGGCGGCCGGTGCCGGGGCGGACACCGGGACCGGGTCTCCGAGGGCGACGGCGTGCAGCACCCCGGCCGCGGACACCGAGGCGAGCAGCCGGGCCAGCTGCGGCGAGGCGGCGCCGAGGTCGGCGAGCCGGGACTGCGCGGTCTGCCGCTCCAGCGAGGCGAGCCCGGCCGGGGTGGTGACCGCGGAGCCGGCCGCCGGCGTGGACGAGGAGGCCGGTGCCGGCGTGGACGAGGAGGCCGGTGCCGGCGTGGACGACGCGGCGGCGGACGAGGACGGGGCGGACGGCGAGGCGGAGCCCGGGGCGCCGGCGGAGCCGCCGGCCAGCGCGGCCCGGTGCCGGACCACCTCCGCCCGCAGCGTCTGGAGCAGCGCCGCCTGCCCGGCACCCGGCCCGGCCAGCAGCGCGTCGTACCCGGCGAGCAGCGTGTCGGTGGCGGCGACGGCCCGCAGCCGGACCGGCTCGTCCGGGTCGGGCCGGCGCGGCTCGCTCCGGCCGCCGCCGTCGCCGTCGTGGGAGTCGGTGCACGCGGACAGCGCGCCGCCGCCGGCGAGGAGCAGCCCGAGGGCCAGGAAGGTCCGTCTACGGGGCGGCTGCATGCGGTGTCACTCCGGGGCGTGTACGGGAGGACGGCCTGCCCGCCTGCCCTCGTTGGCGTGAATGATTACAGAATCCTCACGTCCCCGGGCACGGATTCCAACCGGCGGAGCCCTGATGGGCGGGTGTGACCTTGCTCGCAGTGGGTGCCGGCCCGGCGGCGGTGCGCAGGCCGGAATCGGTGGTTGGCGGCTTCACCGGATAGGCTTTGGGCCGAGCTGCCGCGACCCGGCCGGCGCCGAACCGGCGCCTGGGGACGCGGCGCACCCTTCTGACAACAGCAGACGCGGCCGAGGAGTCCACCCGGATGAGCACCACCCACACCGACCGGCTGCGCGCGTTGCTGGAGCCGCTGGCCGCCCAGGCGGGCCTGGACCTGGAGGACGTGAAGGTCACCCAGGCCGGCAGCCGCCGCCAGGTGCAGATCGACGTGGACGCCGACGGCGGCGTGGACCTCGACACCATCGCCGAGTTCAGCCGTCTGGTCGGCGAGGCCCTGGACGAGTCCGACGTGATGGGTGCCGGCGCGTACGTGCTGGAGGTCGGTTCGCCGGGCGCGGAGCGTCCGCTGGCCGAGCCGCGCCACTGGCGCCGCGCCGAGGGCCGGCTGGCCAAGATCCACCTGGTCGACGGCGGGGAGATCGTCGCCCGGGTGCTGGAGGCGGACGAGGACGGCGCGCTGGTCGAGGTGCAGCCGGTGAAGGGCCGCGGACGGCCCAAGGAGCGCCGTCTGGCGTACACCGAGGTGGACCGGGCGCGCGTCCAGGTGGAGTTCAACCGCAAGGACGAGAAGCTCCTCGACGAGGCCGCGGACTTCGCGGACGACGACGCCTCGGACTTCGTGGACGACGCCTCGGCGGACGACGGCGCCGAGGAGGGGGACGACGGTGCGCAGTGACGAACTGCGGACCGACCGCACCATGACGAACGTGACGAAAGACGAGGAGGCGTAGCCGTGGACATCGACATGAGTGCCCTGCGCACGCTGGTCAACGAGAAGAACATCCCCTTCGACCTGCTGGTCGAGTCCATCGAGTCGGCCCTCCTCACCGCGTACCACCGCACCGAGGGCTCGCGCCGCCGCGCCCGCGTCGAGCTGGACCGCAAGTCCGGCCACGTGACGGTCTGGGCCACCGAGGACCCGTCCGAGCTGGACGAGGGCGTCGAGCCGAAGGAGTTCGACGACACGCCGAGCGGCTTCGGCCGGATCGCGTCCAGCATCGGCATCCAGGTGATGATGCAGCGCCTGCGCGACGCCGCCGACGACCAGACCTTCGGCGAGTACGCGGGCAAGGAGGGCGACATCGTCACCGGTGTCGTCCAGCAGGGCAACGACCCGAAGAACGTGCTCGTCGACATCGGCAAGCTGGAGGCCATCCTGCCGCCGCAGGAGCAGGTCCCGGGCGAGGACTACCGGCACGGCACCCGCCTCAAGTGCTACGTCGTGGCGGTCCGCCGGGGCGTCCGCGGCGCTTCGGTGACGCTCTCGCGGACCCACCCCAACCTGGTGAAGAAGCTCTTCGCGCTGGAGGTCCCGGAGATCGCGGACGGCAGCGTGGAGATTGCCGCGATCGCCCGCGAGGCCGGCCACCGCACCAAGATCGCGGTCTGGTCGCGCCGGGCCGGCCTGAACGCCAAGGGCGCCTGCATCGGCCCGATGGGCAGCCGGGTGCGCGCGGTGATGGGCGAGCTGCACGGCGAGAAGATCGACATCGTGGACTGGTCGGAGGACCCCCGCGAGATGGTCGCCGCCGCGCTGTCCCCCGCACGGGTGACCAGCGTGGAGATCGTCGACGCCGTCCAGCGCTCCGCACGGGTGATCGTGCCGGACTACCAGCTGTCGCTGGCGATCGGCAAGGAGGGCCAGAACGCCCGCCTCGCCGCCCGCCTCACCGGCTGGCGGATCGACATCCGGCCCGACACCGAAGGCCAGCCCGAGGCCGCCGGCCGGCCGGCCGGCGACTGACCGTCGCGGGAATTCCGGCCGAGCAATCGGCGTTGTCAGAGGCTCCCCGCCGTTCCACCCCGGTTCGGCGGGGCGGCGCCATGTCCCTTCGGAGGGGTAGACTTGCCTTCGTCTGGCCGGACGCATGTCCGAGCACGCCCGGAACGCACCTGCGTGGGCTGCCGCAAGCGCGCGGCCAAGCACCAGCTGTTGCGTGTCACGGCGGTCGAGGGCGTCTGCGTCCCTGATCCCCGTGGCGCACTGCCGGGCCGGGGTGCTCACCTGCATCCCGATCCGGCCTGCCTCGACCTCGCGGTCCGCCGACGGGCGTTCCCCCGGGCCTTCCGGCTCCAGGGCGCGCTCGACACGGAGCGGCTCCGCGGGTTCGTCGAGGAGCGGGAAGGCGACACCCCGGAGCCCTGAGTCCCTCAGGCCAGTCCGGTGGGGCGCCTCCCGCGACGGCCGCCGCTAGCCGCGGCGGAGAACCACCGCAACAAGCACAGCGGGCGGGCAGCCGCGCGCCGTGCCACCAGTCAGGTACCTCGCGATGTGGAAGTAGGTCGAGATTGCGATGAGCACTCGATGAGTACGCGATGAGTACGCGATGGGTACGCCCATGAAGTAGCGACAGTCCGGCGGACGAGACACCCCGGACTCATAGACAGGAGTGAAGTGGCTAAGGTCCGGGTTTACGAACTCGCCAAGGAGCTCGGCTTGGAGAGCAAGGCCGTCATGGCCAAGCTCACCGAGCTCGGTGAGTTCGTCCGTTCGGCGTCCTCGACGATCGAGGCGCCGGTCGTGCGCAAGTTGACTGACGCTCTGGGAGTCGCCCCCACCGGTGGCGCTGCCAAGCCTGGCCCGCGGAAGCCCGCGGCGCCCCAGCCCGCCGGCGGTTCCGCCGGTGGGGCTGCACCCAAGCCGGGTGCCCCGACCCCGGGTCCGCGCCCCAGCGCGACCCCCGGTCCCCGTCCTACGCCGGCCGCGGCTCCCGCTGCGTCGGCCCCCGCCGCTCCCGCGGCGCCCGCCGCCCCGCGTCCGGGTGCGCCGACTCCGGGCCCGCGCCCGGCGGCCCGCCCCGCCGCCCCGGCGGCTCCGGCCGCTCCCGCGGCCGAGTTCTCCTCGCCGGCCCCGGCCGGTGAGACCCAGGCCTCGCGCCCGGCCGCCCCGCGTCCGGCCGCTGCCGGCCCCGCCGGCGGCGGGGCCCGTCCGGGTCCGCGTCCGGCCGGGCCGCGTCCGGGCAACAACCCGTTCACCTCGGGCAGCGCCACCGGCATGGCCCGCCCCGGCGACCGCCGTCCGGCCGCGCCGGGTGCGCGTCCGGCCGCTGCGGGCGGCCAGGGTGCGGGTGCCGCCCGTCCGGGTGGCGACCGTCCGCGTCCGGGTGCCGGTGCGCCCGGTGCCGGTGCTCCGCGCCCCGGTGGCGACCGTCCGCGTCCGGGTGCCGGTGCGCCCGGTGCGGGTGCCGCCCGTCCGGGTGGCGACCGTCCGCGTCCGGGTGGTGCGCCCGGCGCCCCGGGTGCCGGTGCCCCCCGTCCGGGTGGTGCCCCGCGTCCCGACGGCATGCCGCGTCCGGCCGGTCCGCGTCCCGGCGGCCCGACCCCGTCCGGCATGCCGCGTCCGAACCCCGGCATGATGCCGCAGCGTCCGGCCCCGGGCCCGCGTCCGGGCCCCGGCGGCCGTGGCCCGGGTGGCCCCGGCGGCCGTCCCGGTGCTCCGGGCGGCGCGCGTCCCGGCTTCCAGGGCCGTCCGGCCGGTCCGGGCTCGCGCCCGGCGGGCGGCGGCTTCGGCGGCCCGCGTCCCGGTGGCGGTGCCCCCGGTGGTGGCGGCGGCTTCGGTCCGCGTCCCGGTGGCTTCGGCGGCCGTCCCGGCGGCCCGGCCGGCCGTGGTGGCACGCAGGGCGCCTTCGGCCGTGGCCCCGGTGGCCGTCCGGCCCGTGGTCGCAAGTCGAAGCGGGCGAAGCGCCAGGAGTACGAGGCCATGCAGGCCCCGTCCGTCGGCGGTGTGATGCTGCCCCGCGGCAACGGCCAGACGGTCCGCCTGTCGCGTGGTGCCTCCCTGACGGACTTCGCCGAGAAGATCAACGCCAACCCGGCGGCGCTCGTCTCGGTCATGTTCAACCTCGGTGAGATGGTCACCGCGACCCAGTCGGTCTCCGACGCGACCCTTGAGCTGCTGGCCGGCGAGATGGGCTTCGTCCTGGAGATCGTCAGCCGGGACGACGAGGACCGCGAGCTGCTGGAGTCGTTCGACATCGACTTCGGTGCCAACGAGGGCGACGAGGACCAGCTGGCCCCGCGCCCGCCGGTCGTCACCGTCATGGGTCACGTCGACCACGGTAAGACCCGCCTGCTGGACGCGATCCGCAAGTCCAACGTGGTGGCCGGCGAGGCCGGTGGCATCACCCAGCACATCGGTGCCTACCAGGTCGTCACCGAGGTGAACGGCGAGCAGCGTCCGATCACCTTCCTCGACACCCCGGGTCACGAGGCGTTCTCCGCCATGCGTGCCCGTGGTGCCAAGTCCACCGACATCGCGATCCTGGTGGTCGCGGCCAACGACGGTGTCATGCCGCAGACGGTCGAGGCGCTCAACCACGCCAAGGCCGCGGGTGTGCCGATCGTGGTCGCCGTCAACAAGATCGACGTCGAGGGCGCCGACCCGACCAAGGTCCGCGGTCAGCTGACCGAGTTCGGTCTGGTGGCCGAGGAGTACGGCGGCGACACCATGTTCGTCGACATCTCCGCGCGCCAGGGTCTGCACATCGACCAGCTGCTGGAGGCCGTGGTCCTCACCGCGGACGCCTCGCTCGACCTGCGGGCCAACCCCGACCAGGACGCGCAGGGCATCGCCATCGAGGCCCACCTCGACAAGGGCCGCGGCGCCATGGCGACCGTGCTCGTGCAGCGCGGTACCCTCCGCGTCGGTGACTCGATCGTGGTCGGCGACGCCTACGGCCGCGTCCGCGCGATGCTGGACGAGAACGGCAACAGCCTCACCGAGGCCGGCCCGTCCCGCCCGGTGCTGCTGCTCGGTCTGACCTCGGTGCCCCGCGCCGGCGACAGCTTCATCGTCGTCGACGAGGACCGCACCGCCCGCCAGATCGCCGAGAAGCGCTCGGCCCGCGACCGCAACGCCGCCTTCGCGCAGCGTCGGGTCCGGGTGTCCCTGGAGGACCTGGACAAGGCCATCGCCGCCGGCTCCATCGAGCAGCTCAACCTCATCATCAAGGGTGACGTCTCCGGTTCGGTGGAAGCCCTCGAGGACGCCCTCGTCAAGCTGGACGTGGGCGAGGAGGTCGAGCTCCGGGTCCTGCACCGCGGTGTGGGTGCCATCACCGAGTCCGACGTGGACCTGGCGATGGGCTCGGACGCCATCATCATCGGCTTCAACGTGCGCGCCGAAGGCCGTGCGCGTACCGCGGCCGACAAGGAAGGCGTGGACGTCCGGTACTACTCGGTCATCTACCAGGCGATCGAGGAGATCGAGAACGCCCTCAAGGGCATGCTCAAGCCGGAGTACGAGGAGGTGCGCCTCGGCGCCGCGGAGATCCGCGAGGTCTTCCGCTCCTCCAAGTTCGGCAACATCGCCGGTGTCCTGGTCCGCGACGGCATCATCCGCCGCAACGCCAAGGCCCGCCTGCTGCGCGACGGCAAGGTCGTGGCGGAGAGCCTCACCATCGAGGGTCTGCGCCGCTTCAAGGACGACGCGACCGAGGTCCGCGAGGGCTTCGAGGCCGGTGTGACCCTGGGGTCGTTCAACGACATCAAGGTCGACGACATCATCGAGACCTACGAGATGCGCGAGAAGCCGCGCGCGTAAGCGGGTGGTGTCCGGGGCCGGTCGACGGGTGGAATTCCCGTCGACCGGCCCCGGTCTCGCTGTGTAGGGTCCTCGGGTAGCCGGATGACGCGGCACCAGCCCGGTTCCGGGCTGTCCCCGAGGCCTCCAGGTCGGCGAGACCTGTCATACATGTTCGTGGGAACACTCACCTTCGACCTGCTGCTGGGCGACGTCCACTCGCTCAAGGAGAAGCGTTCGATCGTGCGGCCCATCGTGGCCGAACTGCAGCGCAAGTACAGCGTGTGCGCTGCCGAGACCGGGAACCAGGATCTGCACCGCCGGGCCGAGATCGGCCTCGCGGTGGTGTCCGGCGAGGCCGGGTACGTGACCGAGATCCTGGACAGCTGTGAGCGGTTGGTCGCCGGCCGCCCCGAGGTACAGCTGCTCTCCGCCAGGAGGCGCTACCACAACGACGACGATGAATGAGGTCTGCGGGACGGACCGGCGCGAGTCGCCGTTCTCACACAGATCAGGACCGAGAGCGCCCGCAAGGCCGGGCGCGGGCCGGTACTTTGGGGCGTGGGCCCCGACGGGCAGGCAGCACGCCCGGGTTACCGGCCCACTGCACGAGGAGGCAACGTGACCGACACCGCAAGGGCGCGCAAGCTCGCCGACCGCATCCAGGTGGTCGTCGCCCAGACCCTGGAACGGCGGATCAAGGACCCCCGGCTGGGGTTCGTGACCATCACCGACACCCGGGTGACCGGCGACCTGCGCGAGGCCACCGTCTTCTACACCGTCTTCGGTGACGAGACCGAGCGCGAGGCCACGGCCGCCGCGCTGGAGAGCGCCAAGGGCGTGCTCCGCTCCGAGGTCGGCAAGCAGACCGGGGTGCGCTTCACCCCGTCGCTGACCTTCGTCGCGGACGCCCTGCCGGAGAACGCCCGGAACATCGACGACCTGCTCGACCGGGCCCGGGCGATCGACGCGGCCGTGCGCACCACGGCCGCGGGCGCGACCTACGCAGGCGACGCGGACCCGTACAAGGTCCCGGCGTCCGAGCGTGACGACGAGGACGAGTAGTCATGGCGGGTGAGCCGGCGCCGGCCGGTTCGACGGCCGGAGCAACCACGGGGGCGTCCTCCACCAGCACGGTGGAGGGTGCCCTCGCGGTGCTTCCGGGGCCGCGCGCCGAGGAGAGCGGCTTCGAGCTGGTCTGGCAGCAGGTGGTCGCGGAGATCGGGCGGGCCCGCTCGATCGACCTGATCTGCCACATCTGTCCGGACGGCGACGCACTCGGCTCGGCCCTGGCGGCCGGGCTGGCGCTGCGCGGGCTCGGGTACGAGGTCCGCGTCTCCTTCGGGGACGACCCGCAGATCGTCCCCGAGTCGCTGTCCTTCCTGCCCGGCCAGGAGCTGATCGTGCCGGCCTCCGAGGTGCCCGACACCCCGGAGCTGGTGCTCTGCTTCGACGTCGCCGCGGAGAGCCGGCTCGGGCTGCTGCACGACAAGGCCTTCGCCGCGCCCGTGCTGGCGGTCTTCGACCACCACGCCTCCAACCCCGGCTTCGGCACCCACCAGCTGATCGACCCGAGCGCGCCGGCCACCGCCGTCCTGGTGGACGAACTGCTGCGCCGGCTCGGCGTCGAGCTGGACCAGGACCTGGCCACCTGCCTCTACACCGGGGTCGCCACCGACACCGGCTCCTTCAGGTACCGGGCCACCACGCCCGAGACCCACGAACTCGCCGGGCGGCTGCTGGCCACCGGCATCCGGCAGGACCTGATCTCCCGCCAGCTGTGGGACACCTCGTCCTTCGGCTACCTCAAGGTGCTCGCGGCCGCGCTCGACCGGGCCGTCTACGAGCCGGACGCGGCCGACGGCCTGGGCCTGGTGTGGACCTGGGTGCCGTACCAGGACCTGGCGCTGTTCAGCGTCACCGTCGAGGAGATCGAGGGCCTGATCGACATCGTCCGCCGCCCGGCCGAGGCCGAGGTCGCGCTGGTGCTCAAGCAGGACCCGGACGGCACGCTGCGCGGCTCCTCGCGCTCCAAGGGCGCGGTAGACGTCGCGGCGGCCTGCGCGGAGCTCGGCGGCGGCGGGCACACCTACGCGGCCGGGTTCTCCGCCCGCGACGGCGTGGAGGCCGTGGTGGCGCGGTTCCGGGCCGCGCTGCGGCCGATCGGTTGACCCGCCGACCTCGTGACCGGCCGACTGTCGTGACCGGCCGTCGAAGCCGGACCGGCGAGCCCGGCCGGTGAACCCGGCCGGGCGACCCCAGAAGACCACTCCCACAGAAAAGAACAGATGAAGCGCAAAGGAACCGGTCCGGACGGCCTGGTCATCGTCGACAAGCCGGAGGGCATCACCTCGCACGGGGTGGTGGCCAAGCTGCGCTGGCTGGCCGGGACGCGGAAGGTCGGCCACGCCGGCACGCTCGACCCGATGGCCACCGGCGTGCTGGTGATCGGCGTCGAGCGGGCCACCCGGCTGCTCGGCCACCTGATGCTCACCGCCAAGACGTACGAGGCGACCGTCCGGCTCGGCCAGACCACCGTCACCGACGACCGGGAGGGCGAGGTCACCTCCTCGACGGCGGCGGACGGCGTCACCCGGGAGGCCGTCGAGGCCGGGATCGCCCTGCTCACCGGCGAGATCATGCAGGTGCCGTCCAAGGTCAGCGCGATCAAGATCGACGGCAAGCGCTCCTACGCGCGGGTCCGCGAGGGCGAGGACTTCGAGCTCGCGGCGCGGCCGACCACCGTGCACTCCTTCACCGTGCACGAGTACCGCACCGCCGTCGCCGAGGACGGCACGCCGGTGCTCGACCTCGACGTGACGGTGGAGTGCTCCTCCGGCACCTACATCCGGGCGCTCGCCCGCGACCTCGGCGCCGGCCTCGGCGTCGGCGGCCACCTGACCGCGCTGCGCCGCACCAAGGTCGGCCCGTACGGCGTGGAGTCGGCGCGGACGCTGGAGCAGCTGGAGGAGTCGGTGCACGGCGAGGCCGCGACCGGCCTGGACGTGCTGCCGATCGGCGCGGCCGCGGCGGCGGCCTTCCCCCGCTGGGACCTCGACGCCGAGCAGGCCAAGCTGCTCTCGCACGGCGCCCGGCTGAAGGCGCCGGGGCTGGGCGTGGACGGGCCGATCGCGGTGTTCGGGCCGGACGACCGGTTCCTCGCGCTGGTGGAGGAGAAGGGCGGCCAGGCGAAGCCGGTCGCGGTCTTCGTCGGCTGACCGGCGCCCGGAGCGCGCGTACCGGGCCGCCGGCGCCGGTGCGCGTACGGCGCCCCGGCGGCTCCTCGGAAGGCTGACGCCCCCGTGGGGGTGATGCCCCCGTACGGATGAGGCCCCGGGGTGTCCCGGGCCCCGCGGCGGACCGGTGATCCGGGAACGGACGAGCCCCTGCGGCCCGACGGGCGGCAGGGGCTCCGTGCTGCCCGGGTGCTGCCCGCGGGCAGGTCCGGCGGCTCCGGCGGCGCTTCACCCGGACGGGGGAGCGCGCGAGGTGAACGCCGGTGGTGAGCGGCGCGGGCGCGGTCGGGCCCAGCCGGCCGCGGGCAGGCTCCCGGTCGGCGAGCAGGTCGCCGCGACGAGTCCGCTCCCGGGCCGGCCGGCCCTGCGGGGAGGGCTGCGCGAATGCCGGGATTCCTGGACGGCGACGAGGTGGCGGGCGATCCGGGGCGGTACCTGCTGCGGATCCGCGCCCTGGACGGACGGCTGCGCGGACTGGGGTTCGTCGCCGACCCGCAGGGCACCGTCCTGACCGCGCACGAGTGCGTGGCGGGGCTCGACCGGATCGTCCTGCACACCCCCGGCGGGCAGACCCGCGTCCTGGGCCCGGACAGCGTGCTGCCGCTGCCCGCGCACGGGCTCGCCCTGCTGCGCACCGAAACCGTCGGCGGGCTCCCGGTGCCGCCGCTGCCGATCGCCCCCGAGGGGGCGACGGGCCCGGGCCGGGAGGTGGTGCTGCCGGTGCCGGCCGGGGAGGACGGGCGGCTGGTCGCGGTGCGCTGCGGCGTCCTGGGCGCCACCGGTGCGGTCTACACGCCCGGACCGCCGTCCGCCGACGGGCGGCCGGCACCCGGGCCGTTCCACCTGCTGGGCAGCGTGCTGCTGCTCGGGGTCCCGGCCGGAGCGGGCGGCGCGGCGGCGGTGCCGCCCGGGGCACCGGTGCTGGACGCGCGCGGCGGCGCGGTGGTCGGGGTCGCCGCGCCCGCGCTGCGGGCCCCGGAGCAGGCGGGCGCGCTCACCGTCGCGCCCGCGACCGGCGGCGGACCGGCGCAGGACGGTCCCGAGCTGGCGGCGGCGCTGGCCCGGAACGCGGCCGGCGTGCCCGCGTACGGTCCGGCGCTCAACCTGGCGGGCGTGCTCCGGCTGGCGGCCGCCCGGTCGGCCGCGGCGAGTGCGGGACCGGGGCGGGTGGCGGCGCTGGCCGCGGACCGGATCGACCGCCCCGACGGACTGGTCGGCGACGAGCCGCAGGCGGTGGTCACCGTGCTGGTCGGCGCGCCGGGCTCCGGCCGGAGCACCGAACTGGCCGCCCTCGCCGCGCGCCGGGCCGGCGGCGACCGGCCGCTGCCCACGCTCTGGCTGCGCGGTGCGGACCTGGACGCCGGGGACGTCTCGCTCGCCGGCGCGGTGCGGCGCGCCCTGGAGTCCGCCGCGGCGGACCTGGCCACCCAGCCGCCGCCCGGGCCGGAGGCGGTGGCCGCCCTCTGCGTGGAGGCGGGGCGGCCGCTGCTGGTCCTGCTCGACGGGCCCGAGGAGGCGCCCGTCCCGCTGGACGCGGGCTGGCTGCGGGCGGCGGGGGAGTGGCTGGCGGCCGCCGGCGGGCGGCTGGTCACGGCCTGCGGGGAGGAGGCCTGGGAGGCCCTGGCACGGGACGGGGACGACGCGGCTCCGCAGGCTAACGGCCACCCCGGCGCCGGCCACCCCGCCGCTCCGGCCGCCGGCACCGACGCGTTCGGCGCCGGCGCCCCCGCCGCCGCCCCCGCCCCCGCCCCCGCCCGCCGTCCGGCGCTCGCCGTGCACCGCCTCGGCCCGCTGCCCGCCGACGCGGCGGACCGGGTCCGCCGCCGGTACGGGCTGCCGCCCGGGTGGCCGGCGGCGCCGGACGCCCGGCACCCGCTGGCCGCCCGGCTGGCCGGCGAGCTGTGGGCGGAGGGGCTGCACGGGGAACCGCCGTGCCGGAGCGAGCTGTTCGCCGCCCACCTGGACCTGCGCTGCCTGCGGGTGGCCCAGCGCCTCGCCGCCGACGGCCGGCCCCGGCGGGGCGCCCACCGGCGGGGCGGGAGCCGCCCGGCCGGGCCCGCCCACGGCCGGGTACGGCGGCTGGCCGCGGCGGTGGCGGGCCGGGTGCACGAGGCGGCCCGGCGGATGCTCGGCGCGGAGGAGGGCGGGCTGGGCCGCGCTGTGTTCGAAGAACTGTTCCCGGTGGCCGGGGGCTGGGCGGCCGCGGTGCTGGCGGAGGGCCTGTTCACCCCGGCCGGGCCCGGCTACCGGCTGGCGCACGGCGAGTTCGCCGACTGGCTGCAGGGCCTCCACCTGGACCTCGACGGCGCACTGCGGCTGCTGCTCGGCGAGGCCGAGGACACCCGGCCGGCCGGCGCGGACCGCGCGGGGGAGGCCGGACCGGGCGGGGGCCGGGGGCGGCCGGCCCGCGCCGTCCCCCGGCACCGGGTCGGCCCGGTGGCCGCCGCCCTGGGGCAGCTGGCGGCCGCCTGGGGCGCCGCCGCGCTGGACCCGTGGCTGCACCGGATCTGGCGTGCCCTGGACCTGCGCCCGCCGGGCAGCGAACCCGCCTGGTGGGCGGGCCGGTTGCTGGCCGCCGGGCTGGAAGCCACCCCCGACCTCGCCGAACACCGCGCACTGCTGGACCAGTTGGCCGTCCGGATCGCCGAAGTCGCCCCGGCCGCAGGCGGGTTCGAGCGGCTCCCGGCGGACGGCCTCGGCCGGTTCGACGCCGCCTTCTGGACCGGCCTCGGGCTGCCCGCCCCGCGCGAACTGGAGCTGCTGCGCCGCCTGGTGACCGCCGACGGGCCGGGCCGGCCCTTCCTCGCCGCCGTCGCCGGGCGGCTGCGGGCCGACCCGGCCGGCGTCGTCCCGCTGCTCTGCCGCTGGTTCGACGACCCGCGCGGCCTGCCCGGCCACCCCGGCACCGCCGTCGCCGACCTCGCCCACGACCTGCTCCACGCCCACCGGGCACTCGCCCTGGACGAGTTGACCGAGGCGCTGGCCGACGCGGCGCACCCCCGGGCGGACGCCCTGCTCACCGTCCTGGCCGCCGAGGAGCCGTCCGCGCTCTGCCGGGCGGTCGACCGCTGGAGCCACGACCGGCGCCCCGAGCGCCACGTCGCCGCCGCCGTGCACGCGCTGCGCACCGCCCCGTACGCCCGCGGCGCGGCGGCGGAGTTGCTGCGCCACACCGCGTTCACCCTGCTCGCCCGGGACGAGGAGCCGGGCCTGCACGGCGCCGCGCTGGCGCTGCTGGTCGCCGACCGGGAGACCAGGGCCGCCCACCTGCCGGCGGCGCTGGCCGCGTACCGGCGGGGCGGGGACGCCTTCCTCACCGCGCGGACGCTGGCCCCGGCGCTGGAGACCGACCCGGAGCCGGTGCTGACGGCCCTCGCGGACCGGCTGGAGCGGCCGGGGGCACCGGTCGCCGAGACCCTGCGGGTGCTGGCCGACGTTCGCTCGCCGCTGGGCGGCCGGTGCGGCGCCGAGCTGGCGGCCCGGCTGCTGCGGGGGCAGCCGGCCGCGGCGGGCCCGGTCGCGGTGGAGTACCTGGGCCGCCGTCTGGCCGGCGGGGCCGCCCGGGGGCCGGCGGCCCGGTTGGAGCTGCGGCTGCTGCTCGGCAGCGCCCTGGCGGCCCGCGCGGCGGCCGTCCGCCAGGCCTTCGCCGAGGTGCTGGCGGTGCCGGTGGCCGACGCCGACGGGAACGCCCTGCGCGGCGAGCTGCTGGACACCGTGCTCGCCACCGAGAGCGACCCGGAGGTGCTGGTGGCGCTGGTGGAGCGGCTGGCCGAGCACTGCGCCGCCGAGCGGCCCGCCCGGGCCCGGACGGTGCTGGCCCGGGCGGCGGCCGGGCTTCCGGACGCGGACCGGTTGCTGGTGGCGTGTGCGGGCCGCTCGGCGGCGTTCGCCCTGCTGCTGGCCGACTGGCCGGACGGCCGGCCGGTCCGCCCCGGCGGACCGCGGCTGGACCGGATGCGGGAGCTGGTGGCGGCCGGCCGGGATCCCCGGGACGCCGCCGCGGAGGCCGGGCGCGCGGCCGGTGCGGAACGGGGCGCCGGGGCCGGGCGCGGGGACGCCGTGGAGGCCCTCGGCCCGCCCGGGTCCGGGGCCCGGCACCCGGCGGTGCGCCCAACCCGCCTTCCGGTGCCGAACCAGGGGCAGGCGCATGGCACGCTATAGGGGTTCGGGTTTTGAGCGTTTGAGCGTACAGAAGGTACGCGCCGTACGGAACAAGGAGCGGTCAGGGTGCAGCGCTGGCGTGGCCTGGAGGAGATCCCCGGTGACTGGGGACGCAGCGTCGTCACCATCGGCTCGTTCGACGGTGTGCACCGCGGACACCAGCTGATCATCAACCGGGTGGTCGAGCGCGCCCGGGAACTCGGCGTCCGCTCGGTCGTCGTGACCTTCGACCCGCACCCGAGCGAGGTCGTCCGCCCGGGCAGCCACCCGCCGCTGCTCGCCCCGCAGCCGCGCCGCGCCGAGCTGATCGCGGAGCTCGGGGTGGACGCCGTGCTGGTGCTGCCGTTCACCGCGGAGTTCTCGCAGGAGTCCCCGGAGACCTTCTTCCGGCAGGTCCTGGTGGACGCGCTGCACGCCTGCCTGGTCATCGAGGGCCCGAACTTCCGCTTCGGGCACCGGGCCGCCGGCGACGTCGCGCTGCTCACCGAGCTGGGCCGGGCCGCCGACTGCGGCGTCGAGGTGGTCGACCTCCAGGTCCGCGGGGCGGCCGGCGACGGCGAGCCGTTCTCGTCCACGCTGACCCGGCGGCTGGTCGCGGCCGGCGACATGGCCGGGGCCGGCGAGGTGCTCGGCCGCCCGCACCGGGTGGAGGGCATCGTGGTGCGCGGGGCGCAGCGCGGCCGCGAACTCGGTTACCCGACCGCCAACGTGGAGACCGTGCCGCACAGCGCGATCCCGGCCGACGGCGTCTACGCGGGCTGGCTCACCGCGAACGGGGAGCGCATGCCGGCGGCGATCTCGGTCGGCACCAACCCGACCTTCGACGGCACCGCCCGCACCGTCGAGGCCTACGCCATCGACCGGGTCGGCCTGGACCTCTACGGGCTGCACGTCGCGGTCGACTTCCTGGCCTACCTGCGCGGGATGGAGAAGTTCGACTCCATCGAGGCGCTGCTGGACCGGATGGCCGACGACGTCAAGCAGGCCCGTGAGCTGACCGACGCCGCCTGACGCGGACAGGCCCTGGGGCCCGCCGGCCGTTCTCGGGAACCGAGACGGCCGGCGGGCCCTCGTGCGTGCCGGGCCCGGTGTCCGGGCCCGGCACCGCTCCTACTGCTGGGGCTGCTGCGGCTGCTGCGGCGGGTGCGGGTACCCGTACCCGGCGGGCGGCTGCGTGCCGGGCTGCGGCTCACCGGGCTGCGGGTAGCCGTACCCCGCCGGGGCCGGGGGCTGCTGCCACTCCGGCTGTCCGGGCTGGGCGCCCGGCTGCGGGTAGCCGTACCCGGGCGGGGGCGGCGGGGTCTGCCCCGGCTGCGGGGCCCACGGCGCGCCGGGCGCCGGCTGGCCGGCCGGGTAGCCGCCCTGGCCCGGCTGCGGGTAGGGCTGCGGCTGCCCCGGCTGCTGCGGGTCGGCGTACGGCTGCGGCTGCCCCGGGACGGCCTGCTGCTGCTCGGCGTACGGGTACGGCGCGGCCGCCTGCGGGGGCTGCTGCGCCTGCTGCTGCCAGCCGGTCTGCTGGGCGGCCTGCTGGGCGCGGACGATGTCCTCGCCGACCAGCGTGGCGAGGTCGAAGTACGCCTCGCGGACCTTGGGCCGCATCATGTCGAGGTTGACCTCGGCGCCGGCCGCCAGGGACTCGTCGAACGGCACCACGACGACGCCGCGGCAGCGGGTCTGGAAGTGCGCGACGATGTCCTCGACCTTGATCATCTTGCTGGTCTCGCGGACCCCCGAGACCACCGTGATGCTGCGCTGCACCAGGTCCGCGTAACCGTGCGCGGAGAGCCAGTCCAGCGTGGTGGAGGCGGAGGAGGCGCCGTCCACGCTCGGGGTGGAGACGATGATCAGCTGGTCGGCGAGGTCGAGCACCCCGCGCATCGCGCTGTACAGCAGGCCGGTGCCGGAGTCGGTCAGGATGATCGGGTACTGGCGGCCCAGCACGTCGATGACCTGGCGGTAGTCCGAGTCGTTGAAGGTGGTCGAGACGGCCGGGTCGACGTCGTTCGCCAGGATCTCCAGGCCCGAGTGCAGGTCCTGCGAGGTGAACTGACGGATGTCCATGTAGCTGCGCAGGTGCGGGATGGCCGTGACCAGGTCGCGGATGGTCGCGCCGGTCTGGCGCTTGACCCGGCGGCCCAGGGTGCCCGCGTCCGGGTTGGCGTCGATCGCGATCACCTTGTCCTGGCGCTCGCTGGCCAGGGTCGCGCCGAGCGCGGTGGTGGTCGTGGTCTTGCCGACGCCGCCCTTGAGGCTGATCACCGCGATCCGGTAGCAGCTCAGCACCGGGGTGCGAATGGTCTCCAGCTTGCGGGACTTCTCGGCCGCGGCCGCCTTGCCGCCGAACTGGAACCGGGGCTGCTGGCGCTGCTGCTTCGGCTGGCTGCGCAGCAGGCGGTCCGAGGACAGCTCGACGGCGGCCGTGTAGCCGAGCGGCGCACCGTGCGCGGTCGGCTGCGGGGAGGCGGCCTGCTGGAAGGCCGCGGGGGCCTGCGGCGCGCCGGACTGCTGCGGCCACGCCTGCGGAGCCTGCTGGGCCGGCTGCTGCTGGTGCGCGGCGGGCTGCGGCCAGCCGGCCTGGCGCGGGTCGACCGGCGCGGCCGGCTGGGGCGCCGGCTGCGGGGCGGGGACCGGCTGCCCCGGCGCCGGCTGGGCCACGGGCCAGCCGGCGGCGGCCTGCGGGTCCTGCGGCTGCACCGGCTGCCCGGGCGGGACCGGCTGGGCGTACGGGTGGGGCTCGGCATACGGCTGCGGCTCGGCGTACGGCTGCGGCTGGGCCGGGACGGCCTGCTGCGGGTTCGCGTACGGGTACGGCTGCGCCGTCTGCGGGACGGGCTGCTGCTGCGCCGGGTCGGCCGCCGGCCAGGGCTGGGCGACGGCGGTCGGCGGCTGCTCCACCACGGGCGCCGGGGCGTGGGCGACCGCCTCGGCCGGCGGCGCGGTGAACGGGCCGGCCTGCGCCTCGACGGGGGCGGCCGGGACGGGGACGGCCACCACGGGGGCCGGTCCGGCCTCCGCGGGGACGCCGGTCGGCACCGGCTCGGGTGCCACCGGGGCGGCCGCGGCGACGGCCTGATCGGGCGTCGGGACGGGCGGCTGGGCCGGCCCGCCGGCCGGCATCGGAGCCGGCACCGGTGCGGGCCCCGGCTGGGCGAGCGGCGGCACCGGCGGCCCGGCCACTACGGTCGGCGCGGGCGCGGGCGCGGGCGCGGGTGCAGGCGCGGGTACGGGTGCGGCCCCGGGCACCTGGGCCGCCTGAACGGGCGCGGGCGCGGGCACGGGCATGGGCGCGGGTGCCGGAACGGCCGCAGGCGCCCCCACGCCCGGAACCCCCGGCACACCCGCACCCGGAACACCCGGAGCCCCCGGAACACCCGGAGCCCCCGGCGCACCTGGAACACCCGGCGCACTCACGCCCGGAGCCGCTGCCGGCGCCCCCGTCGCCGGAGCCGCGGGCGCGGCCCCAGGGCCACCCGCGGGCTCCGACTGCACGTACCAGGACGGGGGAGTGTAGTCGGGCGCGTCGGACCAGTCGTCGTCGTCCTCCGCCGCGTTGTCGCCGACGTAGACGCCGTCCCGATCGCTGCTCACCTAGGGCTCCCTCGTGTTCGCCGCCGCTTGGTAGCGGTGCCGTTGCCGCATCAAAGACTAGGCCGTGCGCCACCCCTCGATGAAGGCGGAGTCGCATCTCACCCGCGGAGCGGCCGGGGAGCGCCGGGGGCGCACGGGGTCAGTCCATCCGGCGCGGACCGCCCAGGACCTGCTGCTCGGCCTGTCCGGGAATGGTCCGCACGTACTGGCGGCGCATCCGGGTGGTCCACAGCGTCATGTCGTCGCCGAGGGTGGGCAGCGCGGCGACGTCCTGCGGGCCGAGCGAGAGCACCCGGCCGACCAGTTCGGCCTCCTGCGGCGAGATGCGCTGCAGCCCGACCAGGTCGGCGGCGTTCAGCACCCGGGACGCGTTCGGGCCCAGGTAGGGCAGCAGGGTCAGGGTGGTCTGCCAGGGCGCGGCCGAGAGCCGGCTGCGCGGCGGGCGCGCGCCGAGGTCGCGGACCACCAGCACCGGCGAGTTCACCGAGGCGCCCTGCGGGCCGAGCCGGCCAACCTGGTGGACGGTGACGCACGGCTGCCCGCCGCCCGCCGCCTGCGCCATCGGGCCCCAGAGCTGGCCACGGGCGGTCTCGACCGCGATCCGGGCACCGGTGGCGGCCGCCCGCAGAGCGATCACCTGGGCCGTCCAGACCCCGCCGACCAGCACCAGGTCGTAGGCGCTGGGCCGGAACAGGCCGAGGACGGCCGGCTGCTGCTGCACGTCCTCGCCGATCAGCACGCCGTCGTCGCCGACCGGCAGGGCGAGCGCGCCGAGCTCCTCGACGGTCAGCACGTGCTTCTCCCGCCGGGGGCCGCGCAGCCCGAAGCCGGGCAGGATGCGGGGCCGGACGCGGGGCTGCTCGGTGGAGCCGGGCTGCGGACCGGGCGTCGGATAGGTCTGGTACGCCATCAGGAAGCACCTCCCAGGGGCAGGGTGGCGAGCATGCCGGGGGCCTGCTCCAGGTCGAGCCGGGCGAGGCCGATGCCGGCGCTCTGCGCCCGGGCCTCCACGAGCCGGCCGATCTGGACGACCTCGCTCTCGCTGCGCCCGGTCACCCGGACGTGGCCGCTGATCGCCACCGAGCCGCCGGTGCCGTGACCGGCGGTCAGGCTGAAGGTGCTGGCGAGCGCGGGCGAGCCGGTGACCAGGTTGACCAGGTCGGGCGCGGAGATCCGGCCGGGGGAACCTCCGGGGCGGCCGAGCTGCGGCCACCGGGAGACCCAGTAGGTGCTGTGCCAGCGGTCGTCGATCCGCCAGAAGCGGTTGCTCTCCTGGGTGCGCCGGCCGCTGCCGCCGCCGCTGCCGGTGCCCTGGCGGCCGGCCACGGCGAGCGGGTTGGCGCAGGTGGAGATGGCGAGCGCGGCGATCAGCTCGCGCTCGTCCAGCACGGTGGCGTTGAAGCCGGCGCTGTTGAGCCGCCCGGCGAGCTGGTCGGTGACCCGCTGCAGGGCCTTGCGGGCGCCCTCCTCGCCGCCGCCGCGGGCGCGGACGGCGGTGGCGGCCCGCTCCGGGTCGAGCTTGAGCGCCACCCAGGTGAGCCGCAGCCCGGGCGTCGCAGTGCCGTCCGGCAGCTCCTGGTAGGCGCGGGAGGCCAGCGACTGCTCGGGCAGGTGCGGGGCCGGGGCCGGCTGGGTGTGCTGGACCACCTGGACCGACTCCAGGGCGATGTCGTCCACCCGCAGCGCCGAGCAGACCAGGTCCAGCGGCAGCGGCAGCGCGGTGCGCACCGGGCGCAGCGGCTGGTCCTTGGCCTGGACGAGCAGCACCGAGGTGAGGAAGGTGCCGTCGCCGACCATGCCGGTCTCGCGGCGGATCGGACGGCCGCCGAAGTCGGTCTCGGTGGCGTGGGTGCAGGTGCGCAGGGCCGGCTCCAGCTCCAGCGCGGGAGCGATCGCCGGGTCGGTGCCGACCGGCGGGACGCTGGTCCGGGCCTGCTTCCGACGGGCCTTCAGCGCGCCGCGCACCCGCAGCAGCTCCGGGATGGTGCGCCCGCGCAGCGGGATCGCCGCGAGGACGACCAGGGCCAGCGCGACCGCGCCGAAGGCGCCGGCCACCGGCTTGCTGATGGTCCAGCCGACGGCCACCAGCGCCACCGCGACCTCGACCAGTACGAGCTGTTGGAGCTTCAGCCGCCCGCCGAGCAGCCCCGGGCGGGGGTGGACGCGGACCTGCACGGGGGCGCCGGGCCCGCCGGAGGGCGCGGGCCGGGTCGCTGCTGCGGCGGCGGCCGGGTCGGGCTGCGCCCGTCGGCCGGAGCGGCGCGATCCCCTGCCCTGTGCCGTGCTGCGGCGCCCTGGAGCGGTCTGGCTTGGCATCCCCCGAGTGGCCCTTCCTGATCAGTTGTCGCGGCCCGGTTGGCCGGTCCGCGAACCGTACCCGTACCGTACTCACCGTCTGCTGCCGCATCGTAGAGGGTTCGAGCTTGCGCTCGCCGGGCGGGTGCGGACCACGGGGAGTGTCGGTCAGACAGGGGAGACGACAAGCATGGCATCGCGCCGCGACGAGCTGAACGCCTACACCTTCGCCCGCAAGCGCACGGTCGGGGCCTTCCTGCTGCCCGGTGGCGGCGGAAGCGACGAGGACGCGCCGCGGCCGCTCAAGGCGGTCCTGCCGAGTGTCGTCGTGGGGGCGCTGGTGGTCGGCGGGTTCGGGGTCTGGGGGGTGTTCAAGCCGAGCGCCCCGGTGGGCTGGGACAACGGCAAGAACATCATCCAGGGCAAGCAGAGCACCACCCGGTACGTGGTGCTGCCGGATCCGGACGGCAAGACCAGGCGGCTGCACCAGGTGCTCAACATGGCCTCGGCGCGGCTGGTGCTGCCGGCCGACGCCAAGGTGGTGGTGGTGGCCGACGACGTGCTCGACCGCTACCCCAACCACGGCCCGACGATCGGCATCCCGTACGCGCCGGACAAGCTGCCGACCAAGGAGAACGTCAGCAAGCCGATGAAGTGGTCGGTCTGCGACCGCCCGGGCTCGGACGACCGCCAGGAGACCGTCAACCAGGCCGTGTTCGTGGCCGGCGGCGCCGACGCGAAGGCGCTTGAGGCCAAGGACCGGGTGCTCGACGTCGACCAGGCGCTGCTGGTGCAGCAGGTGGACGAGCAGCAGGTCTCCGTGCAGCCGGGCACGGGACAGGCGCCGGTCGCCCAGGCCAAGTTGAAGCTCTTCCTGATCGACGCGAAGGGCCGCAAGCACGCCATCGGCGCCGAGGGCGACCCGGACAGCACCCGGACGCAGCTGATGGGCGCGATCTTCGGCTCGATGGCCGCCCCGCAGCGGGTGAAGAAGGACTGGCTGGACACCCTGGTGGCCGGCAGCGACATCGTCTTCCCGAAGATCGACGGTCTGGGTGCCAACTCGTCGGTGACGCTGCAGAAGCCGGAGGACCGCAAGGTCGGCCGGCTGGTCCGGTTCGGTGAGCGGTACTACGTGGTGGGCAAGGACAAGCTGCTCCAGATCACCCCCTTCCAGGCCGAACTGATCAGGCAGAACCCGCTGTTGCAGCCGCTCTACAACCAGGACGCGGACAAGACCCCGCGGGTGAGTGACATGACGCCGGCCGACCACGCCGCCTTCAAGAGCGACACCCTGCTGATGGGCGAGGGCGCCGGTGACTGGCCGACCAGGACCGGCGCGCCGGCCAACAACTGGCAGGCCCCGAAGGACGCCAGGATGGTGGTCTGCAGCACCTTCGACGGGGTGGCGGAGGACGGCCGGACGCCGCGCCGCAGCGTCTGGGCCGGGCCGGACTATCCGGTGAAGTACAGCAGTGGCGCCGTCTCCGCCCATGTGACGCCAGGTCACGGGCTGTACTACCGCGCGCTGGACAACGGCGCGGACGGCTCCGGCAGCGACTACCTGATCACCGAGACCGGCCTGCGCTACGCCGTCCCGGCCAACAGCACCGGCGGCAAGGGCGGCGCCCCGACCACGGCCCCGGGCCGGCCGAGCCCGAGCGCGGCGGTGAAGACGCCGTCGGCCCAGCCCACCGACCAGGCCGCGCCGCAGCAGCCGGAGGAGGTCGGCGGCAACCAGGCCAGGCTCGGCTACCAGGGTCTGCAGCCGGCGCCCGTACCGGTGCAGTGGTCGAACCTGGTCCCGGCCGGTCCGGCGCTGAACTCGAAGAGTGCGACGCAGCAGCAGAACGCCTGACGGGCGGGCCTCGTAAAGGAATTGGCCGCTGTGTCATGGTCTGGTAACTAGCCGTCTCCCGGTGTTGGGCGAGCTGCGTGTGCCGACTACAGTGCTGCAGGACATCACGCCGTGATGCGACGGGGTGGCCGGAAACGGCCCTCCGGACACAATGTCTGTCTCATGGGGGACGGTAGAGCATGGGTCAGTTCAAGACGACCGCTCAGGAAATGATGGCCTTCGCCAAGCACATGGACGAGGTCATCAACAAGATCGACGGTGAGATCAAGGGCCTCAACACCCTGGTCGACTCGGTCAAGGGCGGCTGGCAGGGCCAGGCTGCCCAGGCCTACACCAACCTGCAGCGCGACTTCAACGAGGACGCGGTCAAGCTGAACCAGTCGCTGAAGGCGATCAAGGACGCGATCGAGATCACGACCAAGCAGTACTCGGCCACCGACGCGGACCAGCAGGCCGCGTTCAAGGCCTGATCCGCCTCTGCCGGGTAATCATCGACGTCCCCGCTGAGGGACGGCGTCGTCATCCAGACCAGGAGACATCGTGGCCGACCACATCCTCGTTAACTTCGAGCACGTCCGTAGCGCCGGCACCCAGGTCCGCAACACCGCGAACCAGATCAAGCAGCAGCTCGAGGAGCTGAAGTCGGGCGTCAACAAGATCGCCCAGAGCTGGGAGGGTGTCGCGCAGGAGGGCTACCGCGCCCACCAGGCCCAGTGGGACCAGCGCGCCGCCCACCTCCAGGAGACCCTGGCGAAGATCGCCAGCGCCCTGGACAGCGCGGCCGACAGCTACAACAGCACCGAGCAGAACAACCAGAAGCTCTGGGGCTGACAGAGCCTTCTGCCCCGTCAGGGGCGCGTAGGACTCCGCCGAGGGGCGGGTGCCCGAGCCACGGGCACCCGCCCCTGGCGCGCAACACGGGTGGACGACATGAGGGGTGGCAGGGTGTCCGTGGTCACGTACCGGAAGGCGGCCGCGGCGGTGGCCGCGCTCGCGGTGCTCGGCGGTCCGCTGGCCGCCCCGGCGTACGCGGACGGGCCCGGCATCGCCGCGGCCGGCGACTGCTCCAAGAGCGCCCAGAACGTGCAGGCCGTGCCGTGGTCGCTGCAGCGCATGGTGCTCGACGAGCTCTGGCAGGGCGGCCGGACCACCGGTGCGGGCGTGATGGTCGCGGTCATCGACACCGGCGTGGACGACCAGAACCCGCAGCTGGCCAAGAAGGTCACCGACGGCGGCTCGCTGCTGAAGGAGAAGGACGGCCGCAAGCCCGAGGGCGGCGGCAACGTCGACCCGGTCGGCCACGGCACCAAGGTGGCCGGCATCGTCGCCGCCGCGCGCAGCGACCAGACCGGCTTCGTCGGACTCGCCCCGGACGCCGCCATCCTGTCGCTGCGCCAGAACGACGCGGAGGGCAGCGGCGACGTCCACACCCTGGTGGACGCGATCAACCAGGCGGTCCAGAAGGGCGCCAAGGTCATCAACATCTCCCAGGACGTGCGCGGCGCGGGCGACACCAAGTTCGCCGGCTACGCGGAGCTGAAGGCCGCCGTCGAGGCCGCCGAGGCCAGCAACGTCGTGGTGGTCGCCTCCACCGGCAACGACGGGAAGAAGGGCGACACCTACCCGGCGGCCTTCCCGACCGTGCTCGCCGTCGGCGCCTCCGACCGCAACAACGAGCGCGCCCCGTTCTCCCAGTACGGCGACTTCGTGGACGTCGCCGCCCCCGGCGTCGACATGCTCTCCACCGTCCCGCACGGCGGCCAGTGCGTCGACAACGGCACCAGCTTCGCCGCGCCCTACGTCGCCGGGCTGGCCGCGCTGCTGGTCGGCGCGCACCCCTCGTGGAAGCCGCGGCAGGTCCGGGCCTGGATCGAGCAGACCGCGCAGCGCACCGACCACAAGGCCAACGAGTACGTCGGCTGGGGCGTGGTGGACCCGGTGAAGGCCGTCACCAAGGCGCCCGACGTGGCCCCGGAGACCGCCACCGAGGACAAGCCGGTCGAGCTGGCCGCCGCCCCGATCGTGCCGCAGCCGGTCGGCCTCGGCGAGACCCAGGCCGACCGCGACCGCCGCACCGCGACCTACGTGTTGGGCATCGGCGCCCTGCTCGTCGCCCTGCTCATCGGCGGCGGCGTCGTCCTGCGCGACCGCCGCCGCACCACCCCCGCGGACTGACCCGCAAGATCCTTCCTTCCGCCTCGCGCGCGGACGACGGAAGTGCCCCGGGCGAGGGGGAGCCCGGGGCACTTCCGTGTGGGGGAGCGGTGGTGGTCGGTGCGCCTCAGGCCTGCTGCTGGTCCTCGGGGAGGGTGATCACCCAGTGGGTGGCCTGCCGGGGACGCAGGTAGAAGAGCCAGTAGAGGGTGGCGGCGGCGGTGATGCCGCCGGTCCACAGCAGCGGCTCGGTGTCCAGCTGGGTGATGATGTAGACCAGCACCACGATCAGCAGCGCGGGGACGGCCGGCCAGAGCGGCATCCGCCAGGCGGCGGCGTGCTTGTGGTGGTTGCGGCGCGACAGCAGTGCGGCGACGGCGACCAGCAGGTACATCCCGGTGACGGCGACGCCGGTGATCTCGCTGAGCAGCTCGCCCTTGACGAAGCAGAGCGCGGCGCCCGGCAGGCCGACGGCCAGGGTGGCGACCCAGGGGGAGCCGAACCGGCCGAGGGTGGCGAAGGCCTTGTTGACCGGCTCGGGCCAGGCCTTGTCGCGGGCCGAGGCGAACAGCACCCGGGAGTTCTGGATCACCATGACGATGCCGGCGTTGATGATGGCCAGCGCGACGCAGAGGCTGATGAAGGTGCCGACGGCGGAGTTGCTCCAGGCGGTGACCAGGCCGGAGATGTCGCCGGAGCTCAGGGTCGCCAGGTCGGGGGCGCCCATGGTGATGGCGGCGACCGGGACGAGGATGACGGCGGCGGAGATGGCCAGCGTCCAGAGCACGGTGCGCGAGACGTTGCGGCGGGGGTTCTCCAGCTCCTCGGAGAGGTAGACCGCGGTGGAGAAGCCCTGGGTGATGAAGAGGGCGATGCCGAGCGCGCCGACGATGGCGCCGATGCTCACCGTGGTGACGGCGCCGTCCTCACCGGCGACCACGCCGTGCAGCATGCTCGGGGCGCCGCTGTTGGCGTGGGCGAAGCCGAGCACCGAGACGACGCCGGCCGCGACGACCTCCAGGACCAGGAAGATGCCGGTGATCCAGGCGTTGGCGCGCAGGTCCAGCAGGCCGGCCAGGGTGGCGGCGAGCATCACCGCGGCGCCGGCGATCGCCTTGTCGACGTGCAGCACCGGGGCGAGGTAGTCGGCGGTGCCGAGGGCGATCACTGAGGGGACGATCAGCACCACGATCAGCGAGAGCACGAAGACCAGCCAGCCGGCCAGCCGGCCCGCCAGGGTGCCGACCATCGCGTACTCGCCGCCGGCGCTGGGGATCAGGGTGCCGAGCTCGGAGTAGCAGAAGGCGACCGCGATGCAGAGCACCGAGCCGATCGCGATCGCCAGCGCGGTGGCGCTGCCGATGCTGGAGAACAGCTCGGGGACGATCACGAAGAGCGTGGACGCCGGGGTCACGCAGGAGAGCGTCAGGAGGGTGCCGCCGACGACGCCGATCGAGCGCTTGAGCGTCTGGGGGGAGGCGTTCGCGCCCTCGGCGGCCGTGGCGGGGGCTACGGCGCGTGGCGGGCGAAGCGTGTCGGTCATCTGGCATCCGATCGACTCTGGGCGGTCCTGGAGTGGGAGCGGTATCGCCTCCGCTGGCTGGTGCTGTCGGTCTCGGTCCTGTCGCTCCCGGGTCGCCATGGAACCTTGGCCGTAAAGAGTGCGTCAATGGCGGAAATGCTTCGGAATCCGTTGCGGCCGAGGGCATAAACATGCGATCCGATGATCACTCATGGTCATTGCGATATATGTCCGACTTGTTACCTTCCCCACATGGCGCTTGAATCCAAGGTGAACCGCGGATTGCGGCCAGCCTTTCGAAGGCGCTGCCCCGGTGTGGGTCTGGCTCGCCCAGGCGCCGTCGGCCGGCCCCGGGGCCGGCCGGCCGGGTACGGGAACCGCAGCGGTGGGCCCGAAAGATCTAGGTAACGTTTCGGCACGTGGGACGCCGAAGGGCCGGGCTCCCGAGGAGCCCGGCCCTTCGATCACCGTCCGTGACCGCCGCCGGAGGCGGCCACGCATACCGGGCCGTGCCCGGACCGGACTAGGCCGACGGCAGCCAGCCCGTCTGGACCATCTGGCCGTTGGTCGCCCGGCGCGAGACGAACACGCCGCGGCCCGGCGGCAGCGGCTGCGGCTTGACCGTGCCCAGCAGCGCGCCCTCGTCCTTGTTCCCGGACAGGATCACGCCCTGGCCGCCCAGCTCCCGCATCCGCTGCATCACCGGCTCGTACAGCGAGCGCCCGGCACCGCCGGCGCTGCGGGCGATGATCACTCGCAGGCCGATGTCCCGCGCGAACGGCAGGAACTCGGCCAGCGGCCCCAGCGGGTTGCCCGAGCTCGTCGCCACCAGCTCGTAGTCGTCCACGATCACGAACATGTCCTTGCCGCTGTACCAGCTGCGGTTGCGCAGCTGCTCGGCGGTCACGTCCGGGCCCGGCAGACGGCGCGAGCAGGCCCCGCGCAGCATCTCCACGATGCTGGTCATGGCCGGCTGCGCGGCCGCGTACTCCACCAGGTACTCCTGCGGCACCACGCCGAGCAGTGCGCGCCGGTAGTCGCCGACCACGATGCCCGCCTGGTCCGGCGTGTACCGCTCGGTGATCTGCTTGATCAGCATCCGCAGCAGCGCGGACTTCCCGGACTCGGTGTCGCCGAAGACGATGAACAGCGGGTCCGTCTCGAAGTTGACGAAGGCCGGCGCCAGCTCCACCTCGTCCACGCCGAACGAGACCCCGCGCTCGGGGTGCTCGAAGCCCTTCGGCAGCGAGTGCCCGTCCAGCACCGCCGGCAGCATCCGGACCTGCGGCGCGCGCGGGCCCGTCCAGGCCGCGTTGACCGCGGCGACCAGCCCGGCCACGCCGTCCTGCAGGTCGTCCACCGAGTTCGAGCCGTCCAGCCGCGGCAGGCCGGAGAGGAAGTGCAGCCGGTCCGGCGTGACACCGCGGCCCGGCATGGACGGCACGCTCTGCGCCACCTTCCGGTCCACCTCGGACTCCATCGCGTCACCGAGCTTCAGCTCGGTCCGGTTCTGCAGCAGGTCCTTCAGCGCCGGGCGGACCTCCGCGTAGCGGGCGGCGGTGATGATCACGTGGACGCCGTAGCCGAGACCGCGCTGCGCGATGTCGCCGATCACCCCCTCCAGCATCTCGAACTCCTGCTTGAAGGTGTTCCAGCCGTCGATCGCGAGGAACACGTCGCCGAACTGCTCGTCCGGCAGCTGCCCGGCCGCCCGGCGGGCCCGGTACGTCGCGATCGAGTCGATCCCGGTCGCCCGGAACAGCTCCTCGCGCCGGTTCAGCACCCCGTGCACCTCGCTGATCATGCGGCGCACCTTCTCGACGTCCAGCCGGCCCGCGACCCCGCCGACGTGCGGCAGGTCCTGCAGCGACTGGAAGCCGCCGCCGCCGAAGTCCAGCAGGTAGAACTGCGCCTCCAGCGGGGTGTGGGTCAGCGCGAACGCCGTCACCGTCGTGCGCACCAGCGTCGACTTGCCGGAGCGCGGACCGCCCACGATCAGGCCGTGGCCGGCCGCACCCGAGTAGTTCTGGTGCAGCACGTCGCGCCGCTGGTCGCGCGGCCGGTCCACGATGCCGACCGGCACCTCCAGCCGGCCCAGCGCACCGAAGCCCGGCGAGGTCAGACCGCGCTCGGCGGTCGCCTGCAGCGGCGGCAGCAGCTGGTCCACGCTCGGCGCCTCGTCCAGCGGCGGCAGCCACACCTGGTGCGCGGCCGGGCCCTGCCCCGCCATCCGCTGCACGAACACGTCCAGCACGGTGTCCACCAGCGCGTCGTCCGGCTCCTCCGCCACCGGCTCGACCTCCTGCACCGGCGGCTCCAGCACCGGCACCTCCGCCGCGGTGAACAGCACCGGCTGCACCGTCACCAGCCGCCCGCCGGTCGCGCGCTGCTGGCCCGGCGCCCGGTACGGCCCGGAGACGTACGCGGCCTTGAACCGGTCCATCACGTCGGTGCCGAACTTCAGGTAGCCGACACCCGGCACCGGCGGCAGGTGGTACGCGTCCGGCACCCCGAGCGCCGCCCGCGACTCCGCCGCCGAGAAGGTCCGCAGACCGATCCGGTACGACAGGTAGGTGTCCAGGCCGCGCAGCTTGCCCTCCTCCAGGCGCTGCGAGGCCAGCAGCAGGTGCACGCCCAGCGAACGGCCGATCCGGCCGATCTGGATGAACATCTCGATGAAGTCCGGCTTCGCGGTGAGCAGCTCGGAGAACTCGTCGATGATCAGCACCAGCGAGGGCAGCGGGTCCAGCGCCGCACCCGCCGCGCGGGCCCGCTCGTACTCGTGCAGGTTGGCGTAGTTGCCCGCCGAACGCAGCAGCTCCTGGCGGCGGTTCAGCTCGCCCTCGATCGCGTCCCGCATGCGGTCGACCAGGGTGAGCTCGCCCTCCAGGTTGGTGATCACCGCGGAGGTGTGCGGCATGTCCGCCATGCCGGCGAAGGTCGCGCCGCCCTTGAAGTCGGCGAGGACGAAGTTCAGGATCTCCGAGGAGTGCGTCATCGCCAGCGCCAGCACCAGAGTGCGCAGCAGCTCCGACTTGCCGGAGCCGGTCGCGCCGACGCACAGGCCGTGCGGGCCCATGCCCTCCAGCGCCGCCTCCTTGATGTCCAGGTAGACGTGCTCGCCGCCGGCCCCGACCCCGATCGGCACCCGCAGCTTCTCGTGCTGCGCCCGCGGCCGCCAGCTGCGCGACACGTCGAAGGAGCCCGGGTCGCCCGAGCTCATCAGGTCGGTGAAGTCGAGGTTGGACAGCAACGGCTCGTCGTCGCCGCCCGCCGAGATCCGGTACGGCGCCAACTGCCGTGCCAGCGCCTCCGACTGCCAGGCCGACAGGGTGTCCGGCTTGCCGGAGTAGGTGGCGCCCGAGGCCGAGCGGAGCACCAGCTGCTCCGGGCTCACCGTGACGATGAGGTGGCCGGTCGGCTCGTCCAGGTCGCCCGGGACCACCTCGATGATGGTCACCCCGTGCACGCCCTCCGGGCCCGCCAGCAGCGAGTCGTGCGGCACCGAGGCGCCGTCCATGACCACCACGATGTGCGGCTGCTCCGTCGTCGGCGCGGCGTCCCGCACGAACCGCTGGCGGCCCGCCAGTTCGTCCTGGAGCAGGTACTCCAGCTCACCGAGGCCGGTCGCGATCAGCCGCCGCGAGCCCGCGCCGTCGTTCTCCTTGCGGTGCTGGTTGTGCGGGAGCCACTTGGTCCACTCCCACTCCTCCACCGCGCCCGGCGCCGCGGCCACCGTCACCAGCAGGTCGTCCGGCGAGTGCAGCGTCGTCAACTGGGCGATCATCGCCCGCACGTTGCCGTACACGGTGTCCGGGTCCCCGCACACCGTGATGTGGTAGAAGGCGCGCAGCGACACCGCCAACGGCAGGTCCTGCAGGGTGCCGTGGGCCTTGAGGAAGGTGTGCATCGCGGCCGCGGAGAGCGGCTCCAGCTCGTCCATTGGCGCGGTCTGCGGCGCCACCAGCGGCGTCGACAGCTGCACCGGCCCGCGGCCGACCCGGATCTGCGCGAAGTCGGCGTCCCCGCTGCGGCGTTCCCAGATCCGCCGGCCGTCCGCGACGATCGACCAGAGCTGGTCCGGCTCCGGGTTGAGGAACAGCTGGGCGCCGCGCTGGCGCTCGGCCGTGCGGCGCACCTGGCGGCGCATCTGCTGCAGGTACTTCAGGTAGTCGCGGCGCTCGTCGGCGGTGGCGGTCGAGCCGCCCTTGCGCGCCCGCACGATCTGGGCCAGCGCCATGCCGACCGTCGAGACGATCATCAGACCGCCCATGATCTTCATCGGGGCCGCGGCGCCGGGCGAGAAGAAGAACACCGCCGAACCGCCCATGCCGAGCATCGGAAGGATGCTCATCAGCCAGTCCTCGCCGCCCGACCGGGGCAACTCGGGTGGCGTGACCAACTCCACCGGCTCGTCCGGCACCGCCGGGGGATAGGCCCGCGCCGGGCGCTTGACCGTGATCACGCTCATGCTCCCACCCCGCAGCCTCGAACGGACAGCTCGTTCACTTCGGCATCAGCCCTCACGCAACTGGATACGTACGGGTGAGGGCGCCCCGTGTGACGCCGCCCCCGCTCCGCCGACCGCAGGCGCCCCGGGGAGGAGCGCGGCTCCTTGCCCCCGTCGCCTTGCGCAGGGGCCGATCCTACTGGTCGCCCCCGGCGACCCACCGGCGGCACCCCACCCGCCCCTGCCCGACCGGGCCCGGGAACGGAGCGGGTAGGGTAACGCCGCGCCAACTCAAGGCCGGATCGGACCAGTTCCCCGGCCCGGCGCCCGCGCAGTGCAGCAGGAGACCGACCGCCGCCCGCAGGCGGCACCGTCAACAAGGGGGAGCGCCCAGTGCGTCGAGCGATCGAGGGGTGCGCGATGAACGCCGGCGAGGTGTCAGCATGACCACGTCCGCCACCACCGGCTTCTGCCGGGTCACCGTCGTCGCACCGGACAGCCGGATCGACGTCGCCCTGCCCGAGGACGTCCCGCTCGCGGACGTCTACCCCGAGGTGCTGCGCCTGTCCGGCCAGACCCAGCCCGACGGCGCGCCGACCGGCTTCCACCTCGTCCGGCGCGATGGCACCGTCCTCGACAGCGGCCTGCCGCTCGCCGCCCAGCAGGTCCGCGACGGCGACCTGCTCAGCCTGCGCCCGTTCGCCGAATCGCTCCCGCCGGCCGTCTACGACGACGTCGCCGACGCCATCGCCACCGCCGTCGAGGCCGACCGCCGGTTCTGGAGCCCCGAGCTGATGCGGGCCTTCGGCCTCATCGGCGCCGGCGTGCTGCTCACCCTGCTCGGCTTCGCGCTCTGGTTCTCCGACCTGCGCCACGACATGCACGGCCTGCCCGGCGTGCTCTCCGGCGTCACCGCCGTGGTGCTCACCGCCCTGGCCGGCGTCCGCGCCCGGGTCTACCAGGACGCCTGGGCCGCGCTCGCCCTCGGCCTCGGCGCCCTCCCGCACGCCATGATCGGCGGCAGCGGCGTCATCGCGCCCGCCCACGCCTGGGACGGCCCGGGCCGGCTGCAGTTCCTCACCGGCTGCGTCGCCGTCCTCGTCGTCGCCGTGCTGCTGGTCGGCCTGCTGCCCGAACGCGACTCGCTGTTCGTCGCCGCCGCCTTCGTGGCCGCCGCCGGCGCACTCGCCACCTTCGCCGCCGTCCTGCTGCCCGGCACCCCGGTCGGCCACATCGCCGCCGTCACCGGCGTCGCCGCCGTCGCCGTGATCGGCTTCCTGCCCGGCCTCTCCGCCCGCTTCGCCCGGCTGCCCGTCGGCTTCAGCGCCCCCGGCCAGACCCGCACCCGCAGCCGCGACTACGACGAGGAGGCCGGCCGCGCCGAGGCCGTCCAGTACGAGCGGATCGCCCACCAGGCCCGCCGCGGCCACGAGGTCCTCGTCGGCCTGGTCGGCGGCTGCGCCGCGGTGATCGTCGGCGCCTGCGCCGTGCTCGGCTTCACCGACGCGCTCTTCCCGGAGCTGCTCGCGCTCACCCTGGGCATCGCCACCATGCTGCGCGCCCGGCTCTTCCGCTACACCGCGCAGGTCTTCAGCCTCACCATCGCGGGGCTGATCGGCCTGTCGCTGCTGATCGTCGGCCTCTCCCTGCACACCCCGCTGTTCATCCTCAAGGCCGCCAGCGCCACCGAGGTCGACCTGCGGACCATCTGGCTGGGAACCTCGATCGCCTTCGGCGCCGCGGTGCTCACCGCCATCGCCCTGGTGGTGCCCCGGCTCGGCGTCTCCCCCTTCTGGGGGCGCATCCTGGACCTGGTCGACAGCCTCACCCTGATCGCCCTCGTCCCGCTGGCGCTCGCCGTGCTCGACATCTACACCCTGGTCCGCGGCGCCACCGGCTGACCGGGCCGCCGACGGGCCGCGGGGCGGCACTGGTACGCTTGCCTTTCGAGTGCAGCCGTGTGTCCGCCCCCGGTGGGTCGCAGACCGCAGGCCGCACTCAGTCGCGACACCGAGTTCTCACAGAGTCCTGTGCCGTAGACCAGGACCGCTCGGTATCACCTCGAAGGAGTTGCAGTGGCTCTCGCCTCTGACGTCAAGAAGCAGATCATCGCCGAGTTCGGCACCAAGGAGGGCGACACCGGCTCCCCCGAGGTCCAGGTGGCCATGCTCTCCCGTCGCATCTCGGACCTGACCGAGCACCTGAAGGCCCACAAGCACGACCACCACTCGCGCCGTGGCCTGCTGATCCTGGTCGGCCAGCGTCGCCGCCTGCTGCAGTACCTGGCCAAGAAGGACATCGAGCGCTTCCGTACGCTCGTCGACCGCCTGGGCATCCGCCGCGGTGCCGCCGGCGGCGCCCGCTAAGACCGCCGCTCGGGGCGGCTCCCCACACCGGGGAGCCGCCCCTCGCGCGTATGCCGCGGCCGGTGCCGGCGGAGCACCGGACACACGACCGCGCATAACAACTCGCGCGCACCTCCCCAGGTGGCCGAGGATTGCACCGTAGGGTTGTGGGCATGCCGGGTGATGGCGCGACACCGCGCCACCCAGGCGGAAAGACCCAGACCCCCCGCGGGACGAAGGCTTCAAACGGAAGCCGCCCGCATCCGAGAGAGCGCCCAGACGCGGACCGCCCGTCCAGGCCCGGCAGCCGAGAGGCGCCGGTCCTCGGTAGTGGCCGCCGGAAGCCCCGCAGACGAGCGGGGCCCGCCGGAGGCTTCGATCGAAGACCGGCCCGACTGCCTCCCTCTGCGCAAGAGGGTCCAGGGCCACCGGCAGGCTAGCGCGGGGGCGCTCTCCCGGAGACGTACGAAAGAGGAGATCTTCCAGGTGGAAGAGAACGTGTTCTACGCCGAGGCCGTGATCGACAACGGTTCCTTCGGCACCCGTACCATCCGCTTCGAGACCGGCCGTCTGGCCCGCCAGGCCGCCGGCTCCGCCGTCGCCTACCTCGACGACGACACCATGGTCCTGTCGGCCACCAGCGCGTCCAAGCAGCCGAAGGAGCACTTCGACTTCTTCCCGCTGACCGTCGACGTCGAGGAGCGGATGTACGCCGCGGGCCGCATCCCCGGCTCGTTCTTCCGTCGTGAGGGCCGGCCCTCCGAGGACGCCATCCTCACCTGCCGCCTGATCGACCGCCCGCTGCGCCCGTCCTTCGTCAAGGGCCTGCGCAACGAGGTCCAGGTCGTCGTCACCGTGATGGCCCTCAACCCGGACCACCTGTACGACGTGGTGGCCATCAACGCCGCCTCCGCCTCCACCCAGCTGGCCGGCCTGCCGTTCTCCGGCCCCATCGGTGGCGTCCGCGTCGCGCTGATCAAGGGCCAGTGGGTGGCCTTCCCGACCCACAGCGAGCTGGAGTCGGCCGTCTTCGACATGGTCGTCGCCGGTCGCGTCCTGCCGGACGGCGACGTCGCGATCATGATGGTCGAGGCCGAGGCCACCGACAAGACCATCAAGCTGGTCGCCGACGGCGCCGAGGCCCCGACCGAGGAGATCGTCGCCGCCGGTCTGGACGCCGCCAAGCCGTTCATCAAGGTGCTCTGCGCCGCCCAGGCCCAGCTGGCCGCCCAGGCCGCCAAGCCGACCGGCGAGTTCCCGGTCTTCCTGGACTACCAGGACGACGTGCTGGCCGCGCTGACCGCCGCCGTCAAGGACGAGCTCGCCCAGGCCCTCACCATCGCGGGCAAGCAGGAGCGCAACAACGAGCTCGACCGCGTCAAGGCGCTGGCCGCCGAGAAGCTGCTGCCGGAGTTCGAGGGCCGCGAGAAGGAGATCAGCGCCGCCTACAACGCGCTGACCAAGAAGATCGTCCGCGAGCGCGTCATCAAGGACAAGGTCCGCATCGACGGCCGCGGCGTCACCGACATCCGCACCCTGGCCGCCGAGGTCGAGGCCATCCCGCGCGTCCACGGCTCCGCCCTGTTCGAGCGCGGCGAGACCCAGATCCTGGGCGTCACCACGCTGAACATGCTCCGCATGGAGCAGCAGCTCGACACGCTCTCCCCGGAGACGCGTCGCCGCTACATGCACAACTACAACTTCCCGCCGTACTCGGTCGGCGAGACCGGCCGCGTGGGCTCGCCCAAGCGCCGCGAGATCGGCCACGGCGCGCTGGCCGAGCGGGCGATCCTGCCCGTGCTGCCGACCCGCGAGGAGTTCCCCTACGCGATCCGCCAGGTCTCCGAGGCGCTCAGCTCCAACGGCTCCACCTCGATGGGCTCGGTCTGCGCCTCCACCATGTCGCTGCTGAACGCCGGTGTGCCGCTGAAGGCCGCCGTCGCCGGCATCGCCATGGGCCTGATCTCGCAGGAGATCGACGGCGAGACCCACTACGTCGCGCTGACCGACATCCTGGGCGCCGAGGACGCGTACGGCGACATGGACTTCAAGGTCGCCGGTACCCGCAACTTCATCACCGCGCTGCAGCTGGACACCAAGCTCAACGGCATCCCGGCGTCGGTGCTGGCCGCCGCGCTGAAGCAGGCCCGCGACGCCCGCCTGCACATCCTCGACGTGATGAACGAGGCCATCGACGCGCCCGACGAGATGTCGCCGAACGCGCCGCGCATCATCACCATCAAGATCCCGGTGGACAAGATCGGTGAGGTCATCGGCCCCAAGGGCAAGATGATCAACCAGATCCAGGAGGACACCGGCGCGGACATCACCATCGAGGACGACGGCACCATCTACATCGGTGCGGTCGACGGCCCCTCGGCGGAGGCTGCCCGTACGACGATCAACCAGATCGCCAACCCGACCATGCCGGAGGTCGGCGAGCGCTACCTGGGCACCGTGGTCAAGACCACGACGTTCGGCGCGTTCGTCTCGCTCATGCCGGGCAAGGACGGCCTGCTGCACATCTCGCAGATCCGCAAGCTGGCCGGCGGCAAGCGCGTCGAGAACGTCGAGGACGTGCTCGGCGTCGGCACCAAGGTCCAGGTCGAGATCGCCGAGATCGACCCGCGCGGCAAGCTCTCCCTGATCCCCGTCATCGAGGGCGAGGAGGGCGGCGAGGCCGCTTCCGAGTGAAGCGCCGCTAGCCCCCATTCCTAGAGCCCGGTCGCGGCCCGCACGCCCCCGTCGGCGTGCGGGCCGCACCCGGTTGTTCACCCATGCTTTCTACGGAGGTACCCCCGTGGCCCACGCCTCGGCGGCGAAGCAGCGCCCCGGCACCACCCGGACCCTGCTCAAGGGCGCGGACGGCGCCGGCACGGTGCGCCGCACCGTCCTCCCCGGCGGCCTGCGGGTCGTCACCGAGACCCTTCCGACGGTGCGCTCCGCGACCTTCGGCATCTGGGTCGGCGTCGGCTCGCGGGACGAGACCCCGCAGCTGAACGGGGCCACCCACTACCTGGAGCACCTGCTCTTCAAGGGCACCGAGCGGCGCAGCGCGCTGGACATCTCGGCCGCCCTGGACGCGGTCGGCGGCGAGATGAACGCCTTCACCGCGAAGGAGAACACCTGCTACTACGCGCGGGTGCTCGACACCGACCTGCCGCTGGCCATCGACGTGGTCTGCGACATGCTCACCGGTTCGCTGATCCGCCCCGAGGACGTGGAGGCCGAGCGCGGCGTCATCCTCGAAGAGATGGCGATGGCCGAGGACGACCCGGGCGACGTGGTGCACGACCTCTTCGCCAAGGTGATCTTCGGCAGCGGCCCGCTCGGCCGCCCGATCCTCGGCACCCAGGAGACCATCAAGGCGCTCACCCGGGACCAGATCGCCGGCTTCTTCCACCGCCGCTACCGGCCCGAGCACCTGGTCGTCGCCGCGGCCGGCAACCTGGACCACCGCAAGGTCGTCCGGCAGGTCGAGCGCGCCTTCGCCCCGCTGCTGGCCAAGTCGGACGCCGGCCCCGCCGAGGCCCGGCGCGGCGTCAAGGCGCTGCGCACGGCCGGCAAGGTCGAGGTGCTCAACCGCGGCACCGAGCAGGCCCACCTGGTGCTCGGCGTGCCCGGTGTGCCCCGGCACGACGAGCGCCGCTGGGCGATGGGCGTGCTCAACGCGGCCCTCGGCGGCGGCATGAGCTCGCGGCTCTTCCAGGAGGTCCGGGAGAAACGAGGCCTGGCCTACTCGGTGTACTCCTACTCCTCGTCCTACGCGGACAGCGGCCTCTTCGGCATCTACGCCGGCTGCCAGCCCAAGCGTGTCGAGGAGGTGCTGCGGATCTGCCGCGAGGAGCTCGCCAAGGTGGTCGCCGACGGCATCACCGAGGAGGAGCTGCAGCGGGCGATCGGCCAGATCTCCGGCTCCACCGTGCTCGGCATGGAGGACACCGGCTCGCTGATGAACCGGATCGGCAAGGCCGAGCTGAGCTACGGCCACCACCTCTCGGTCGACGACATGCTCGCGAAGATAGCGGCCGTCACCCTGGAGGACGTCCACGAGGTGGCCCGCGACGTGCTCGGCGCCCACCGGCCGTCGCTGGCGCTGATCGGCCCGATCACCGACAAGCGGGCCGCCAGGCTCGCCGACCTGCTGGCCTGAAGGGAACACTCACCATGACGCTGCGTGTCGCCGTGATCGGCGCCAAGGGCCGGATCGGCTCCGAGGCGGTCAAGGCTGTCGAGGCCGCGCCCGACCTGGAGCTGGTCGCCGCCCTGGGCCGGGAGTCCAAGCCGGAGGAGCTCACCGAGGCCGGAGTGCAGGTCGCCGTCGAGCTGACCCACCCCGACTCGGTGCTGCCCAACCTCGACTACTGCCTGCACCACGGCATCCACGTGGTCACCGGCACCACCGGCTGGACCGAGGAGCGGCTCGCCACCGTCCGCGGCTGGCTCGACGAGGCACCGGGGCTCGGCCTGCTGATCGCCCCGAACTTCTCCATCGGTGCCGTGCTCGGCATGAAGTTCGCGCAGACCGCCGCCCAGTACTTCGAGTCGGTCGAGGTGGTCGAGCTGCACCACGACCGCAAGGCCGACGCGCCCAGCGGCACCGCCACCCGCACCGCGCAGCTGATCGCCGCGGCCCGCGCCGAGGCCGGCCGCCCGCGCCAGCAGGACCCGACCACGCACAGCCTGCCCGGCGCCCGCGGCGCCGACGTGGACGGGGTGCCGGTGCACGCCGTCCGGCTGCGCGGCCTGCTCGCCCACCAGCAGGTGATGTTCGGCGACACCGGCGAGACCCTCACCATCCGGCACGACTCGCTGCACCACAGCAGCTTCATGCCGGGCATCCTGCTCGGCGTGCGCAAGGTCGTGGAGACCCCCGGGCTCACCCTGGGCCTTGAGAACTTCCTGGACCTGTGACCGTGCCGGCCCCCTGGAGTACGACGTGACCTCCCGTACCGGCTTCTTCGTCCTCGCCGGCGTGCTGCTGCTGGTGGCGCTGATCTGCGTGGGCGAGGGCGTCCAGCTGATCGCCACCGGCAAGCCGCTCGGCATCGGCATGGGGCTCTGCGCCTTCGTCATCCCGGTGATCGGCATCTGGTTCCTGCGCCAGACCGTCCGCTTCGGGCGCGACAGCGAGCGGCTGGCCCGCGAGCTGGAGGCCGAGGGCGGCCTGCCGGTGGACGAGCTGAAGCGCACCGCCGGCGGGCGGATCGACCGGGACTCCGCCGACGAGGTGTTCGCCCGCCGCAAGGCCGAGGCCGAGGCGGCCCCCGGCGACTGGCGGACCTTCTTCCGCCTCGCGGTCGCCTACGCCGACGCCGGCGACACCCCCCGGGCCCGCAAGACCATGCAGCACGCGATCCGGCTGCACCGCACGACCGGCACCACCCGCACCACCATCGACAACCCTGCGAGGAGCAGCGCGTGAGCGACGAACCGACGGCCCCCCAGTTCCGCAGCGACGTGACCGTGGAGCTCGTCCGCAGCGCCGCGGCCGACTCGGACGTCATCTGGGCGGCCCGGGTCTCGACGGCGGGGGAGCAGTCCCTGGAGGCGCTCCAGCAGGACCCGGAGAAGTCCAAGGGCCTGATCAACTACCTGATGCGGGACCGCCACGGCACGCCGTTCGAGCACAACTCGATGACCTTCTTCATCAGCGCGCCGATCTTCGTCTTCCGCGAGTTCCACCGCCACCGCAGCGGCTGGTCGTACAACGAGGAGTCCGGCCGCTACCGCGAGCTGCAGCCGGTCTTCTACGTGCCGGGCGAGGACCGCAAGCTGGTCCAGGAGGGCCGCCCGGGCCGCTACGAGTTCGTCGAGGGCACCCCCGAGCAGCACAAGACCGTCACCGGGGCGATGGAGACGGCCTACCGCGAGGCGTACGGGCGCTACCGGGAGATGCTGGACGCCGGCGTCGCCCGCGAGGTGGCCCGGGCGGTGCTGCCGGTCGGCCTCTTCTCCTCCATGTACGCGACCTGCAACGCCCGCTCGCTGATGCACTTCCTGTCGCTGCGGACCAAGAAGGAGAACGCCGCCGTGCCGTCCTTCCCGCAGCGCGAGATCGAGATGGTCGCCGAGCAGATGGAGGAGCAGTGGGCCCGGCTCATGCCGCTCACCCATGCGGCCTTCGAGAAGCACGGCCGAGTCGCCCCCTGACCTGGGGTGACAGGCATATGGGCGGCTTGCCTGGCATGTCTGGATTGCGGCTTTTCTGGCCGCTCCCTACGCTCGTGACACGGATTCCGGTGCTGCATGAACCCCCGAGCATGCAGCACCGGAATCCCACGTTTCCGCCGCCCGTGCGCTACACCTGTCCGAACCCTGGACCGGCCTGGGTACCGCCCCACCGCCTACGAGTAGCTTTGGACGCATGGCTCCGACCTCCACCCCCCAGACGCCCTTCGGCCGGGTCCTGACCGCGATGGTGACGCCGTTCACCGCTGACGGCGGGCTCGACCTCGACGGCGCCCAGCGCCTCGCCGCACACCTCGTCGACTCCGGCAACGACGGCCTCGTCGTCAACGGCACCACCGGCGAGTCCCCGACCACCAGCGACGCCGAGAAGGCCGACCTCGTCCGCGCCGTGGTGGAAGCGGTGGGGGACCGCGCCCACGTGGTGGCCGGCGTCGGCACCAACGACACGCACCACAGCGCCGATCTGGCCCGCCAGGCCGAGGCCGCCGGAGCCCACGGCCTGCTCGTCGTCACCCCGTACTACAGCAAGCCCCCGCAGGAGGGCCTGTACCGGCACACCACGCACATCGCCGACGCCACCGAGCTGCCGGTGATGCTCTACGACATCCCCGGCCGCAGCGGCGTGGCGCTGAGCCACGAGACGCTGGTCCGGCTCGGCGAGCACCCGCGGATCGTCGCCAACAAGGACGCCAAGGGCGACCTCGGCGCCGCCGCCTGGGCGATCGCCCGCTCCGACCTCGCCTGGTACTCCGGCGACGACATCCTCAACCTGCCGCTGCTCTCCGTCGGAGCCGTCGGTGTGGTGAGCGTGGTCGGGCACGTGGTGGCCGGCGAGCTGCGCAGCATGATCGAGGCCTACCTGGCCGGCGATGTGTCCAAGGCCACGGCGATCCACCAGAGCCTGCTCCCGGTCTTCACCGGTATCTTCCGCACCCAGGGCGTGATCCTCACCAAGGCCGCGCTGGAGCTCCAGGGCCTGCCCGCCGGACCGCTGCGGCTTCCGCTGGTCGGCGCGACCGCCGAGGAGATCGTCCAATTGAAGAAGGATCTCGCCGCAGGCGGGGTAAACCTGTAGCAGACACAGACGTGCGCGCCCCGGCTCGCCGGACCTCCCGGAGGTCTGCCGCTGAACCGGACGAAGGCGCGAGAGCACCGACCCAATAGGAAACCGACACTGAGTACGCACGCCATATGTCTCGCGGGGGAGGACCCCGGGCATATGGCGTGCGTCGTGAGGAGAGTCTTTTGAGCCACCCGCATCCCGAACTCGGCGCGCCTCCGGCCCTGAAGGAGGGCGCCCTCCGCATCACTCCGCTCGGCGGCCTCGGCGAGATCGGCCGCAACATGACGGTCTTCGAGTACGGGGACCGCATCCTCATCGTGGACTGCGGCGTTCTCTTCCCCGAGGACGAGCAGCCCGGCGTCGACCTGATCCTCCCGGACTTCACCTACATCCGGGACCGCCTGGACAAGGTCGACGGCATCGTCCTGACCCACGGCCACGAGGACCACATCGGCGCCGTCCCGTACCTGCTCCGGGAGAACCCGGACATCCCGCTGATCGGCTCGAAGCTCACCCTCGCCCTGATCGAGGCCAAGCTCGCCGAGCACCGCATTCGCCCCTACGTCCTGGAGGTCGCCGAGGGCGATCGCGAGCGGATCGGCCCCTTCGACTGCGAGTTCATCGCGGTCAACCACTCCATCCCGGACGCCCTGGCCGTCGCCGTGCGCACCCCCGCCGGCATGGTGGTCGCCACCGGCGACTTCAAGATGGACCAGCTGCCGCTCGACGGCCGCCTGACCGACCTCCCGACCTTCGCCAAGCTGGCCGAGGAGGGCATGGACCTGCTGCTGGTGGACTCCACCAACGCCGAGGTCCCCGGCTTCATCCCGCACGAGCGGGACATCTCCGCCGCGCTGCGGAACGTCTTCGCCAACGCCGACCGGCGGATCATCGTCGCCTCCTTCGCCAGCCACGTGCACCGCATCCAGCAGGTGCTGGACGCCGCGCACGAGTACAAGCGCAAGGTCGCCTTCGTCGGCCGCTCGATGGTGCGCAACATGGGCATCGCCCGCGACCTCGGCTACCTGAAGGTGCCCGGAAACCTGATCGTCGACGTCAAGCAGCTGGACGACCTCCCGGAGAAGGAGGTCGTGCTGATCTGCACCGGCTCGCAGGGCGAGCCGATGGCCGCGCTGTCCCGGATGGCCAACCGCGACCACCAGATCCGCATCGTCGAGGGCGACACCGTCGTCCTCGCCTCCTCGCTGATCCCCGGCAACGAGAACGCCGTCTACCGGGTGATCAACGGCCTGACCCGCTGGGGCGCCAAGGTCGTGCACAAGGGCAACGCCAAGGTGCACGTCTCCGGCCACGCCTCGGCCGGCGAACTCCTGTACTTCTTCAACATCTGCAAGCCGCGCAACCTGATGCCGGTGCACGGCGAGTGGCGCCACCTGCGGGCCGCCGCCGACCTGGGCGTCCTCACCGGCGTGCCGCGCAACCGCGTGGTCATCGCCGAGGACGGCGTCTGCGTCGACCTGGAGGGCGGTGTCGCCCGCATCGTCGGCAAGGTGCAGGCCGGCTACGTCTACGTCGACGGCTCCTCGGTCGGCGACATCACCGAGGCCTCGCTCAAGGACCGCAGGATCCTCGGCGAGGAGGGCTTCATCTCGGTCTTCGTGGTGGTCGACTCCACCAACGGCAAGATTGTGGGCGGCCCGACCATCCAGGCCCGCGGATCGGGCATCGACGACAACGCGTTCGTCCCGGTGGCGACCAAGCTCCAGGAGGCGCTGGACCGCTCGGCGAGCGACGGCGTCCTGGAGATCCGCCAGGTGCAGCAGCTGGTCCGCCGGACCATCGGCAAGTGGGTGGCGGACAACTACCGTCGCCGCCCGATGATCGTGCCGGTCGTCGTCGAGGTGTGATTTGACGTGGGGCAACCCGGTGCGTAATGTTCTCCGGGTTGCCCCACGGGACGGCCCCTGCAGAACCCCTCGAATCGAATTTCGAGTGGTGAGCGGGAAAACGGCCCGAGAAACTCTGATAGAGTTCGGGAGCGCCGAAAGGCCGAAGCAAATCGGATGAATGAAACTCCGGAAAACGGAGCGGAAAACGTCTGATAAGCTGGAAACACGAAAGAACGAAGCGCCCGGAGGGCCGGTGTGAAAGCCG
>NZ_JBIVDY010000035.1:0-77600 GCF_044747365.1 Kitasatospora sp. NPDC090091 | reverse complement strand
CGTTCCCACTCGGCGTCCGTCAGATCGCCCCGCCCCATACCCGGACCAACGACCAAGGCCGGTGATAGTCACATGATCGGCCGGACAACTCCTAACTGGGTCTTCCCGCTGCACACCACCGGGCTGACCCCGGCGATCGGGCCGGCCGGTGAGGTCCAGTTCAAGGACGCCTCCGGTGCCGTGCGGCTGGCGATTCCGCGCGGCTCGATGATGGACTCGAAGATTGACCCGGCCTCCGGCGACGGCGTGGGCAGCGACGGTGTCACCTACCGTCTGATCGACCAGAACGGCGTGCCCGCTCTGCAGATGGACCTGGATGCGGCTTGGCTGCACGACGCCAAGCGTGTCTTCCCGGTCACCGTGGACCCGTCGACCCTGTCCATCGGTGTCGGCCAGTCGACCTTCGTCCGCTCCGACCAGAGGGCGAACTTCTCCACCGACCCGTTGCTGCGGATCGGTACCTCCGACGGCGGCGCCTCGAAGATCAACAGCTACCTGTACTTCCCCGGCGTGGCCAACGTGTTGTCTCACGACTACCTGCACGCGGTGACCCTCAACCTGAACAACACCCACTCCTACGAGTGCTCTCCGCACCCGGTCTACGTGAACCAGATCACCAGCTGGTGGGACCCTGCGACGATCAACACCTACCCCGGTGTGTCGATCGGCCAGCAACTGGGAACCGCCAACTTCTCCGCTGGCGACACGTGCGGCGGAGCGATGTGGGAGAGCATCGATCTGGGCCGCAGTCACAACGACCCGGGCGTGCAGCTGGTCGAGAGCTGGGCCCGGGGCGGTGCCAACTACGGCCTCGCGCTGACGGCCAGCACCACGAACTCCTACGATTGGAAGAAGTTCTCCAGCGCCAACAGCGCCTACCCGCCCTACCTGTCGATCGTCTACAGCGACTGGGCCGCGACCTACGCACCGGCCGGCAGCTACATGCCGCCGACCTACAACACCCCCGGCTACCAGCAGGTCACCCTGACCAACATGGCGGCCAACTGGTGGAACTGGCAGAGCATGCAGGTCAAGGCCCGGTTCTTCGACTCGAACTGGAACGAGCAGTGGTTCAACGCGCCGCTCACCGGTGTCTCCGGGCTGGTCAAGACCTATGACTCCGTGACCGTCAACGGCGTGATCCCGCCGCTGCCGCTCGGACGCTCCTATTACCTCTGCTGGGACGGGTACGTCGGCGGGACCACGTCCCTGCACGACTCCTACTCGATCCCCTTCGGCACCTGCACCACCGTCACCGGGGCCAACACCGCGCCACAACTGGACGCACTGGCGCCGGCCAACAACACCGTGGTCGGCAGCCTCACCCCGCAGCTCTACGCCACCGGCCACGACCCGGACAACTACCCCGGCACGGGCGTCGACTACTACTTCAAGGTCTACACCAACCCTGCGTCTGGCGACCCGCAGCTCGTCGCCGAGTCAGGTTGGCAGCCCAGCACCTCGTGGGCCGTGCCGCCCGGCAAGCTCGCCTGGAACACCAGCTATCTGTGGAACGTCATGGACGGTGACCATATCGGCGCGAGCCCGCTCTCCGGCACGGTCTCCTTCTCCACCCAGGTCCAGCAGCCGGTGATCACCTCCCACCTCGGCGGTGCCGTCGGCGACGGGGCCGGCCGCCCCTTCGACGCCAAGGTCGGCAACTACACCACGGCGGCCACCGACGCCGACGTCAAGAGCATCGGACCGCCGCTGACGGTCAACCGCTCCTACAACTCCCTGGACCCGCGCAGCTCGACGCTGTTCGGCAGCGGCTGGACCTCCAACTTCGACATGCGGGTCCAGCCGGACGACGACGGCACCGGCTCCGTCGTCCTGACCACCGCCAGTGGCCGGGCCGCCCGCTTCGGCGCCGACCCGAACAAGGGCGCCCTGTACACGCCGCCGCCGGGTGAGTTCCAGTCCCTCAGCAAGGCCGCCTCCGGTTTCGACCTGATGGCCAAGGACGGGACGCGCTACGAGTTCCACGCCGCTTCGGGCAGCGGCTACGCCCTGTCCTTGGTGCGCGACGCGCTCGGACGGACCCAGGAGCTGAGCTACACCAACGGCGTCCTGACGACGGTGAAGGACACCTCCTCGGGCCGAGCCCTGCACTTCGAGTGGACCGCCGGCAACCGGCACGTCGCGAAGGTCTACACCGACCCCGTGACCGGGACTGACTGGAACACCTCTCAGACCTGGACCTACACCTACAACGCCAATAGCCCCGACCAGCTGGACCAGGTCTGCGCGCCGGCGACTGGCGGGAACACCGCCCGGTCCTGCAGCAGCTACTCCTACACCCCGGGTTCGCACATGCGCTCGGCTGTCCTCGACTCCGCCCCCGTCTCGTACTGGCGCTTGGGCGAGTCCTCCGGCAGGACCGCGGCCAGCGAGGTGGTCGAGAACCAGGGCAACGACAACGCGACCTACTCCGTCGGCGGTGTGACCCTGGGCACTCCCGGGCCGGCGGGCTCCGCGACGGCGGCGACCTTCGACGGAAGCACGGGCTATGTGACGCTGCCGCAGACCGAGCTGTCCACCTCTTCCTACGCGGCGGTCGGGCTCTGGTTCAAGACCACGGGCTCGGGCGTGCTGTTCAGCTACCAGACGGAGACCTTCCCCGGCAGCGGTACGACGGCGGGCGACTACACCCCCGCGCTCTACGTCGGGACCTCCGGAAGGCTTCACGGCAAGTTCTGGGCCGGCTCCTCCATCCCCATGCAGTCGTCCAGGGCGGTCAACGACGGCCAGTGGCACTTCGCGATGCTGTCGGCGTCCGGGGTCTCCCAGACGCTGTACCTCGACGGTCAGGCCCAGGGCACGCTGGCCGGACCGGTCCTCGCGCCGGGGCAGCGTGCTGGTGCCGTCGGCGGCGGCTTCACCAGTGCCTGGTGGCAGGACAGCCCGTTCAGTGACTTCACCGGCCGGGCGAGCTACTTCTCCGGCAGCATCAGCGACGTCGCGTTCTACAACCGGACCCTCGGCGCCCCGACCGTTCAGGCCCTGTGGCAGGCTGGCAGCCAGCCCTCGACCGAGCTGTCCGGGCTGAAGCTCCCCTCCGGCAAGACCCGGCTCGCCATCTCCTACGACACCACCAAGGACCGCGCATCCCAGGTCACCGACGAGAACGGTGGCACCTGGAAGCTCAACAACCCGACCGTGTCCGGCTCCTCCCAGGAGTACCGGGGCCAGGTCATGGGCTCGCGGCCGAACGGTTACTGGCGGCTGTCCGACGGCGCTGGCGTGCAGGCCGCCAACCAGATCTACACACCGCGGCCGACCCCCAACAACGGCACCTACTCCGATGTCACCCTCGGGTCTGCGGGGCCCATGGCAGGCTCCACCGGATCCGCCTCCTTCAACGGCAGCACCTCCTGGGCCGAGCTGCCGGCCTCCTACGCGCCCCAGTCCGGCCCGGGAGCGCTCGGGATGTGGTTCAAGACCAGTAGCGCCGGCGTCCTGCTGAGCTACCAGTCCTTCCCCGTCAACGCGCCCCACAACCAGTGGGGCCTGCACTGGAACCCGGCCCTGTATGTCGGCACCGACGGGAAACTCCACGCGCAGCTGTGGACCGGCGATGCCTCCCACACCATGGCCAGTGCCGCCACCGTGAACGACGACAAGTGGCACTTCGCCCTGCTCTCCGCCGACAACCCCACCTCCCAACGGCTCTACGTGGACGGCGCGCAGAGCGCAGGACCGCTGGACGGCACCATCACCCCCAACGGCGTCGAGCACGTCTTCGTCGGCGCCGGCGCCGTCTCCCTCGGCTGGCCCGCCGCCCCCGGCGACGACTCCGGCCACTTCAAGGGCCAGATCGCGAACGTGGCCGCGTTCCCGCACGGCATGGACAGCACGGCCGTCGCGAGCCTCTACCAGCTGGCCACCACCAGTGGCGCCGTCCAGTACGACGCGGCCGTCGTCGACGCCCACCCGACCGGCTACTGGCGCATGGACGACGCCACCGGCAACCAGGCCACCGAGCTGATCTCCTCCGCGGCACTGGCGCAGAATCGGGGCAGCTACCACAACACCACCTGCTGCCAGCCCGGCCCCTGGGCCTCCGGCACTTCCACGGCCACCGGCTTCAACGGCACCAACACGTACATCCAACTGCCTCCCAACACCGCGCCAAAGCACTGGGGTGCGGCCACCGTCGAGCTCTGGTTCAAGACCACGACCCCCGGCGTGCTGTACAGCTACCAGTCCTTCCCGATCGACGGGAAGCCGACTAACGGCTCGACCGATCACTGGAACCCGGCGCTCTACATCGGCTCCGACAAGAAGCTCTACGGCGCCCTGTGGACCGGCTCGGCCGGCAACGCCCTGGTCTCGTCCACCACCGTCACGGACGGGGCATGGCACCACGTCGCCCTGACCGGCGACGGCTCCGGCCAGACCCTCTACCTGGACGGTGCTCCCACCGCGACCAGCACCACGGCACTGCCCATCACCTACAACGGTTCGGCTTACGCCTACCTCGGCGCCGGGTGGACCGGCGGCTGGCCCAACCCGCCGTCGGACCAGGTCGGCTACTTCAACGGCGCCATCGCCGACTTCTCGACCTACCGGTACCGGCTCACCAAGGACACGGTCTCCGGCCACTACAACCGCGCCACCTCCACCGCCGTGATCGGGGGTGTGGACGCCGCGAGCGCCTACCGCACCAAGGTGATCCAGGACAGCGCCATCGGCTACTGGCGCCTCAACGACCTGTCCGGCTCCTGGTACGCCGCCAGCCAACTCGGCGACGCTCGCCCCGACGTCAACACCGGCAACCTGACCGACGTTCTACTGAACGGCAACGGCCCCTCCAACGACCCCAACCAGAGGTCGGCCGTCTTCAACGGCACCACCTCGCAGATCCAGCTCCCGTCCGACGCCGCCCCGGTCCGCGGTCCAGCCAGCATCGAGCTGTGGTTCAAGACCACCAGCGGCGGACCGCTGTACAGCTACCAGGACTTCCCGGTGGGCGGCCCGCTCGGAAGCAGCTGGAACCCGGCGCTGTACGTAGGTTCGGACGGCCGCATCCACGGCGAGTTCTGGATGGGCTCGGGTGCCGTCATGACCTCCGACCGGATCGTCAATGACGGCAAGTGGCACCAGGTGGTCCTCGCCGCCGACGACAGAGGCCAGACCATCTACATCGACGGCCGTGCCAGCGCCTCCGACACCAGCGGACGCAAGATCACCTTCAACGGCACCCCGTACGTCTACATCGGAGCCGGCACCACCACCGGATGGGGCTGGCCCGGAGGCGGCGCCGACCACTTCAACGGCAACATCGCCGAAGTCTCGTACTACAGCACCCGACTCGACGCGGACACCGTCACCACCCACTACAAGTCCATGGGCGACGGCGGCACCGCCACGCCCGTCACCACCGCCGTCGTCACCGACCCGACCGGCTACAACCTGACCTACCAGTACGACACCCGCTCCTCCCGCCTGCTCTCCCGCAGCGACGGCTACGGCAACACCACCCGCTACAGCTACGACACCGCCGGGTACCTCTACGCCGTCAGCGACCCGAACGGGCACACCATCACCACCGGGCACGACGCCCGCGGCAACACCGTCTCCCGCACCACCTGCCGCGGCGCCGGAAGCTGCCAGACCAGCTACGCCACGTACTACCTGGACACCGGCAACCCCTTCAACCCGGTCAACGACAAGATCCTGACCTCCAGCGACGCCCGGTCCTCGGGCGCCGGCGACACCACCTACACCACCCGCTACGCCTATGACGCCAACGGCCAGCTGACCTCCACCACCGCCCCGGCCACGCCCGACTTCCCCAACGGCCGCGTCAGCTACACCCTGCGCACCGACGCCACCACCCAGGCCCAGGACGGCGGAACCGTACCGGCCGGACTGGTGCGAGCCCAGACCGGCCTGCTCGACGCGGCCGCCTACCCGGACCCGAGCAAGATCCCCGCCGACCAACAGACCACCTACACCTACCGGACCAACGGCGACGTCGCCTCCGTCGCCTCCCCACTGCGCCCCAAGGTCACCTACGGCTACGACAACCTCGGCCGCACCATCAGCCAGGCGTACGGCTGCGACGACTGCCCGGGCGGCAGCGCTTCCGCGCCCCGGATACTGGAGACCGACTTCACCTGGGACGGCCAGGACAACCAGGTCACCCGCACCGACCCGTACACCACCGACGCCGTCACCGGCGCCAAACATACCCGGCAGGCCACCACCGCCTACGACGTCGACGGCAACCAGGTGAGCCAGACCGTCGCCGACACCACCGGTGGCGACCCGTCGCGCACCACCACCTGGACGTACGAACTCGACACCAGCCGGGTGAAGCAGGTCAAGGACCCCGGCGGCCACCTGACCTCGTACACCTACGACCGCTACGGCAACGTCGCCACCCAGACCGACGCGGCCGGCACCACCTACAGCTACAGCCACTCGCCGATGGGGCAGCTGCAGCAGACCGCCGTCACCAACTACACCGGCAGCAGCGCCACCCCGACCGCGCCGCGCTGGCAGGTCGTCGACTCGCGCGGCTACGACCCGGCCGGCCGCCCCGCCACCGCCACCGACGCCATGGGGCGCACCACCCACACCTACTACAACGACGACAACACCGTCGCCGAGGTCGACCTCGACGGCTACCACAACACCGACGGCACCCTGCGCAACGTGGTGCTCCAGCAGAACACCTACGACGACGCGGGCCACCTCACCCAGCAGGTCACGGGCGGCGGCAAGACCACCACGGCCACCGCCTACGACGCGGCCGGCCGGGTCACCCGGACGAGCGTCGACCCCGGCGGCCTCAACCGCACCACCACGTACACCTACGACGTGGCCAACCGTCCGACCAGCGTGGTCAGCACCGGCGGCGCGGACGCGAGCTCGGCCCAGACCGACTACGCCTACGACGTCACCGGGAACGTGCTCAAGCAGACCGCCCGCAACCAGCCCGCGGACTCGGTGGTGGCGTACGGTTACAACAGCCGCGGCCTGCGCACCAGCATCACCAGCCCGAACGGCAACGCGGTCGGCGCCGACCCCTCCGCCTACACCAGCAACGTCGGGTACGACGAGGCCGGTCGGCCCACCGTCACCACCGGCCCGCTGTTCAGCGCGGAGTCGTACGACCCGACCAGCCGCGCAAGCAAGCCGCAGCCGGTCCGGCCGATCAGCCGGACCGGCTACGACACCTACGGTCAGGTGACCTCCCAGGTCGACCCGCTGGGCAACACCGTCACCAACACCTACGACCTGGACGGCCACCAGGTCGCCGTGGCCGGCGCCGCCTATACCGACCCGCAGTCCGGCACCAAGGTCACGCCGACCTCCACGGTCGAGTACGACGCACTCGGCCGGCCCGTCAGGACCGTCGTCGACCCGGCCGGTCTCAAGCTGACCAGCACCATGCGGTACGACCAGTTCGGCAACGTGGTGCAGACCACCCTCCCGGCGAGCGGAGGTGTCACCGCACCGACCGTCACCAAGTCCTACGACCTCGACGGCGAACTGCTCTCCAGCACCGGCCCGACGGGTGCCGTCAGCCAGTCCACCTACGACGACCTCGGAAGGCGCATCACCAGCACCCAGCTGGAGCGCTATCCCGCTGCGGCGGCCTACACCAGCACCTTCACCTGGGACGACGCGGGCAACCAGCTCAGCTCCACCCTGCCGGGCGGCGCCGTCAGCAAGGCGAACTACAACGCCGTCGGCCAGGTGCTCAGCGCCACCGACCCCGCCGGGGTCACCGTCCGCTCCGCCTACGACGGGCTCGGCCGGACCAACCGGGTGACCAGGGCCGACGGGACCGCGACCGTCACCGGCTACGACCGGCTCGGGCGGACAGTGAGCACGACCGATCTGAACACCGCAGGGGCCTCCGTGGCCACCCAATACGCCACGTACGACCCGGAGGGGAACGTCGTCAGCGCCACCGACAAGGTGGCGAGCAGCGCCGACATCGCCGCACACTCGCGGCAGTTCAGCTACAACCCGGCCGGCCTGGCGGTCCAACAGGTCGAACCGGTCGCCGCCGGGCAGACGATCACCACATCGGTCGGCTACGACGCCGGCGGGCGCAAGACCCGCTGGACCAACGGGAAGAATGTCCCGGTCTACTACACCTACAACTCCCTCGGGCTCCCCGAGTCGACGGTCGAACCGCCGACCACCGCCCACCCGAGCGCCGCCGAAGGCCTGTTCACCACCAGTTACGACGCGGTCGGACGAGCCGTCACGCTGACCGAGCCGGGTGGCGTAATCCGCCGCCGCAGCTACGACGGCGCGGGCAACCTGACCCAGGAGAGCGCCACCGGCGCCGAGGTGGCGACCCCGGACCGCACCCTCGGCTACGACGCCGCCGGCCGCCTGATATCCGTCGGCACCCCCGGCACCACCCCCAACACCTACACCTACAACGACCGCAGCCAACTGCTCACCGCCGCGGGTCCCGGCGGCGCCGGCAGCTACACCTACAACGGCGACAGCCGGATGACCGCCCGCACCGACGCGGCCGGCACCACCGCCTTCGGCTACAACACCGCTGGCCAGGTCACCAGCGCGACCGACCCGCTGACCGGCGCCACCGTCGGATTCGACTACGACACGGCCGGCCGCCTCACCACCGAGCGCTACGGCATCGGCGGCGGCACCCGCAGCTACGGCTACGACAACCTCGGCCGGCTGCGCGACGACACCGTCAAGAACCCGAGCGGGGCAACGGTCGCCTCGATCGGCTACGGCTATGACCTCAACAGCCGGATCACGTCGAAGACCACCACCGGCACCGCCGGGGCCGCCGGCAACCAGTACGGCTACGACCTGGCCGGGCGCCTTACCTCCTGGAACAACGGCACCGCCGCCACCGCATACACCTGGGACGCGGCCGGCAACCGGACCTCCGCCGGCGGCGTCACCTCCAGCTTCGACGAGCGCAACGAGCTGCTGAACGACGGCACCACGACGTACAGCTACTCGGCCCGCGGCACCCTCACCGGCAGCACCACCCAGGGCTCACAGCCCAAGGACGTCCAGTTCGACGGCTTCGACCGAATGGTCAAGGAAGGGCCGTCCACCTACACGTACGACTCGACCGACCGCGTCGTCCGGAGCGGGAACACCGCCTTCACCTACGACGGCGGCTCCAACAACGTCGTCACGGACGGCACCGCCAGCTACACCCGCACCCCCGGCGGCAGGCTCCTCGGCACGGCGGCCACCGGAGCAACGCCCAACCCCCGCCTGGTGATCAGCGACCAGCACTCCGACGTGATCGCTACCATTGACCCCGCCGCCAAGGGCGTCGCCGGCTCCACCGCCTACGACCCCTTCGGCAAGCCCACGGCCAACACCGGTGCCACCAACTCGCTCGGATACCAGAGCGGTTGGACCGACCCCGCCTCGGGCGACGTCAACATGGCCGCCCGCTGGTACCGACCCGGCAGCGGCACCTTCGCCTCGCGCGACTCCTGGCAGCTGGGCGCGGCGCCCTCAATCCAGGGCAACCGCTTCACTTACGGCAATGGCGACCCGGTCGCCAACACCGACCCCTCGGGGCACTGCCTGGTGTGTCACGTCATCGCCTCGATCATCGAGGACATCATTTTCGCGCCGCCTGCCGCAGCACCGACTTGCTCCGCCAACCCGGAGAAGTGTCATGGCAAGCAGCAGACGTCGCGGGAGGTCTATTGCGAGTCGCACTCGTGGATGAGGACCTGCGGCGGAGACGGGTTCGCGCCCCGTCCCCAGCCGTCTCCCCAGCCGCCTCCTGGCCCTGTGGTCATACCCGTCCCCAGCCCTGGTCCTGACGGCGGAGGCTCCAGTGGCGGGGGCGGGGGCGGGGGCGGGAGTGGCAAGAGGCCCGGTCCGCGCAGGGATCCGGGTCCGCGCAAGCGCCCGGTCGGTCCAACCGTGCCCAAGCCCAAGCCGCCGGCCGATACCCGCCCGATCAACGACAACGACCGCCCGCACGCTGGCCCCAGTGTGATTGACTTCTTCACAGACACCGTCGTTACCGTCGGCACCGCTGTCGTCACCACCGTGGTCGTCGAGGGCACCCCGGTGGTCGTCGGCACTGCCGCCCTCGTCGGCTCTGGGGTCGTCGCCGGTACCGACGTCCTCATCGACCTCGGCGACGACATCTACAACCTCATCAACGCCGGCGGCAACCCCGCGCCCGCGCCCACGCCCGACCCTGTACCACCGACGCGTCCATGGCCGATCCCGGCTCCCCTGCCCGACCCGGGACCGGGCAACCCGGGCCGCCCCGGGGGGAACAGTAACCGGCGGGTCCCCACCTGCGGGGACTTGCAGCCGCCGGGGGCCGTGCCCCTGAATGGGGGCGGATGGGTCAACTACCTGCCGTCTGACAGCCAGGGCCGTAACACGGGAGTCAACGCCTGTCTCGAAGGGAAACCCAGTTCCAGCCGGGGTCAGGCCGCGACCGGCAACATCCGGGGCTGGAACGACGCCAAGACACGGGCGGCCGCCCTTGGGTTCCCTGAAGATTCTGACGTCGCCCGTTGCCACTCTGTGCCGCGCATGGCCGGCGGAACGACGGACGAGCGGAACTTGACGCCGTGCTTCCAGCGCGGGGCCAACATCAACCAGAGGAACGGCGGAGCGATCACCAACAGCATGCGGACGTTCGAGACCAGAGCCGGGAAAGCCATGCCCCAGGGCCCTGTGCTGTACGACGTGCTTCCGCAGTACAACAACGATGGGAGCACTATCCCGAACGGGTGGGGGATGGGGTTCTACGGCTGGGACGCCAACACCGGGCTGCGCACGGACTCCCATTGGACGGTCGTGGACAATGGAGCGTTCAACTCCAACGGATATGTGAACCTGGGAAACTAGCCTCCGGCGAGAACGGGAGGATGATAGGGAGTGGACGTGGACATTGAGGAGATGCTGGACCGGCTCGGCGCGGTGATCGGGCCGCCGCCCCCGGACGGAGTGGTCCCGGTCCCGTGGGAGCTCGGGCCCGAGGAGATTGGCTTCCAGCTACCCGCGGACTACAGGGCGTTCGTCGACCGGTACGGGATGGTCAGCATCAGCGACGAGCTGCACATCTACACACCATCGGCGGCGCCCAGTTCCAAGACCGAGCAGCCGCTCGGCTTTGCGGGATTCCTGTACCACACGACGGATCCCTACCGATACTGTGCCATGCTGGCTCAGGCCTACCAGGACGGGGACTACGACGAGTGCCCCTATCCGCTGTTCCCCGCCGAGGGTGGGCTTCTGAAGTGGGGCAACAACTACAACTCCGACCACTTCTTTTGGCTGATGCGGGGCCCGGACCCGGACCGATGGCCGGTCGCTGCCAAGTTCGACTCGATGCGGGAGTGGGACCTGTTCGAGGGCGGCTTCCTGGAGTTCCTGCTGGCGGCGGTGACGGAGCAGTATCCGTACCACGGGGACGTTGTTCCCGGCGGGATGAAGCAGGTCGATGACGGCCGTGCTTATCGCGTTCGGGGTGACTGGTCGAAGCAGCTTCGATAGTGAGTCCACGAACATGGTTAGCGGCCGGGTCGGGCGGCTCCGGCTTGTGCTCAATGGGAGCCGTTGAGTGAATGATGATCAGTCCAACATACTTGCCGCTATGTTGGCTATCAGGGAGCTGCTGTCATGCATCGGGCCGACCTGCGGGGACTCTGTCGACTGGAGCGCCGCAGAGAAGCTGTACGGGAAACCCTTCCCCGGTGACTACCAGGCGTTCACGGCGGCCTTCGGTGGCGGCTCGATCGAGCAGGTGGTAGGAATCCGTGTGCCCGCGGTCACTCGGGACGAACTGCACGGGAATACGGTGTCGAGGATCTCCGAAGAAGCGCTCGCGGACAAGGCGGTGAACCGGTGGCACCCTGCCGAGCAGGGCCGCCACCGGCTGGAGGACCTGCTCATCTGGGGGGAGACAGCCGCGGCCGACACTCTCTGCTGGATCACGGCGGATCCGGATCCGGACCGCTGGCCGGTCGCGGTGTACTCGCGGGGGAACCTTGAGTGGTCGGTATACCCGTGCGGTATGGCCGAGTTCCTGCTCAAGCTTCTGCGCAACGAGTGGCAGCCGTGGCCGATCAGCGACGCCTCGCTCCAGGACATGGCGGACCCGCGCTTCCTTCACGACAAGGACGAGGCGGCGGGATGGGAGTCGGGCAGCGACCCCTGGGAGTGAAGGCAGCACCTGACGAGAGACGCTTGGGAGCGGATCGGGCCGCTGATGCCGGCCGATCCGGTCTGCGGTCGGCGATGGGTCGATCACCGCCGCGCCTTGGAAGCCATCGCGTGGAAGTACCGAACCGGCTCACCCTGGCGGGACCTGCCCGACGAGCTCGGCTTGTTCCAGACCACCCATAAGCGGCTGATCAGGTGGGCCGTCGACGGAACCTGGGAACGCATCCTTGGCGCGGGCCGGGACAGCCACACGATGGCCTTTGGCGGGAGTGGTCTGGATGCCTTGATGCCCGCCCCTGGGCTCGGGGCGGGCATCAAGGTACGGGCCGTGGCGCGGGTCAGGGCCTGGTGCCGGTGAGCTTCCACCAGGGCATGGCGTCGGCGTCCGGATCGTTCAGCGGCCACCAGACCTTGCCGTCGTACCCGTCGGTCTCCAGGTCCTCCAGCCGGGCGGCGCCGGCCGGGACGGCGCGCAGCATCTTGGCGACGTGCCGGTCGCGGGCGTGGAGGTGGAGCTGGCCGACCCGGTTGAGTCGCCGATCGAGTGGCTCAAGATCAATGCGAAGCAGCACGCGGCGAAGATCCTCCAGACCGTGAAGCTGAGGGCGTTCAACCCGCGCGCGGTCGAGTGGCAGCGCATGCACGCGGTCGCCGCCGTGTTCCACCTCCAGCACGGCCACCTCGACCCCACCGACAAGACGAAGCACGCCGAGCTGATCTCCTGGCTCACCCGCCAGCGCCACCTCTACGGCCAGGGCCTGCTCGATGCGGCCCGGGTGTCCGAGCTGGACGCGCTCGGCATGATCTGGTCGAAGAACGCCAACGCCTGGGAACGCGGCTACGCCTACGCCGCCGCGTTCCACCACCAGCACGGCCACCTGGCGATCCCGGCGACCGTGAAGCTGGACGACTACGCGGTGGGCGCGTGGATGCGCCGCCAGCGCAAGGCCGCAGGCCTCACCACTGACCAGGCCGCCAAGCTCGACGCGTTGGACGAGCTGTGGCGCCTGGAGCCGGACTGGAACCGCTGCTACCTCCGCTTGCTCGCCTACCTCGCCGCCGGCGGCACCCTGGACGGCCCGGCGAACCGCACCGGCGGTGAGGCGGACCCCGCGTTCCGGCCCGGTACGTGGCTGCGCAAGCAGGACAAGGCCCGCACCGACGGGAAGCTGACCGACCACCAGACCGCGTTCCTGGACGCGCTCCAGCGGCATGCTGAGACCGTCATCGGCTGATCGCCCGTACGACCGCCGTCCCGGCCCGCCAGGCCGGGGCGGCCCCGAGCTTCGAGCGCGCCCGAGCCCCGCACCGGCTGCCAACGACTGCTCCCGGACCCGGAGGGCCCCACTGTCGGGGAGCTTCGGCGAACCTCACCCGATCCGGGTCTGGCGGCTGTGGGCTGCGGTGCGGTCAGCCCGGTCCGAAGCTGAGTCCGTCGGGGTGGATCCAGCCCTGAGGAGCCTGGCTGTACCGGAGTTCCGGTGCGCGCCGAGGAAATCCTACATGGAGTCGTCGAGCTCACCGTCCTCGTTCCGGAATGAGTAGAAGTCCTTCTGCACGGTGGCGTGGACGACCCCGATCGGCTTGCTCTTGTCCTCGCCGAGTGGCACCCGGATGAACTGTTCCGCCTTGTCGGCGAACCGCCGGAGGTAGAGGTACGGGACGGTGTGACGACAGAGCCAGAAGACTGTGGGGGCACCGGCTTTCACCGTCCAGGCCCCGGGATTGCGGTGGCTGGTAAGGGCCGGGGCCGGGACGCTGTGGGGCCCGCCCAGCAGACTCGCTGGGTCTGGCTACTTGCTCGGGGTGAGGGAGTAGTTCGGGTGTAGCCACAAGGGAGAGCCGGCGTCCGGCCTGCACGCGCTGCGCGGTGAAGTTCACCGACGAGCGGTGGGAGCGGGCCCGCCGGGGGTGGTAGGACGACGGGCTGTGCGACGAATGCTGCCGCGCCGAAGCCGAGCAGCAGCGCCAGCTCGGCGAGCTCGACTAGGACGCCGGGTCCGCGGCCGCCGCGCCGAGGGCCAGCACCGCCTGGTGCCGTTCTTGACCGTGACAGTCGAAGCCGACTTCCCCGGTGGAGCCACGCTCACTCTTGTGCCCTGGTACGAATGCGTTTCGGGACGACTCGCCCGAGGCTTGGCTCATGGCACTCTCCCGCAGCGAGCAGTCCAAGCCCGTCACGTTGGTCTCCGTGGACGGGCAGGAGATCGGCCGCGTGACCGCTTATCACGTGGCACGGACCGCTGCATTACCCGTCTTTGCCCAGGTCGCCGCAGAAGCGGGGCACGGTCAGCTCATCGTCCCCATCCTGCACGGGAAGATCACCGGTTCCACGCTCAAGGTCCCGTACTCCGGTGCCGAAATCGCCGCAGCGCCGCGGGCTGCAACCCTCAGGATCCTGTCCAGCGGAGACCTTCGCACGACGATCGAGCACTACGGTCTGACCGAGGTTGAGGTAGAGGCGGGGGAGGAAGTGAGGTCCACTGGGCCGACATCCACCCCGCCGGTCGTCATCCCCTCGCGGCCCCCTGCCGGGGAGCCCATTCCCATCCCGCCTCCGCTCCCGCCCGTCATCATCCCCGCTTTCGTGAACGTGAATATGGATGTGGAGGGCTAACCGCTGATGTCGACACCGACCCAGGACTTCAGCGGGCTGTGGAATGCCAACGACAAGATCCGCAGCGCAGCCAAGTGGATCGTCGCCAGCTCTGCCGCTGTGGGTGCCGCATTGCTGGCTGGGAGCCAGCTGTCCAACATTGGGAAGCTGCCCCCATCCGAGGGCCGGTTCTGGTGGGCTGTCGTGGGCGCCGTGATCGGACTGATCGCCGTGGTCTGTGCCATCTGGCTAGCCACTCGGATCCTCCTACCGCTCACCGTCACCATTGATCAGCTGGTGCGACAGTGGGACCATCCGAAGCGGGACCTGAAACCTGCGGTCGACTTCTTCAAGTACGACACCACCTACCTGCAGCACTATGGTTCCTCGCCACAGGGCCTGAAACAAGCCCAGGCGGACAACGAAACGGCCCTCCAAGACGCAGGCGCGCGAGGCGACCAAGCTGCCAAGGACACTGGCATGGAGACGCGCTTGACTCTCGCCGCCACAGTCCTGGGACTCGAACAGCTCGCTCAGCACAAGGTCCTGGAGGGCAGGTTCCGCCGGAACCTGCGATGGCTGATGCTCACCACCGGGCTGGCCGCCGCCGGAATCCTCGCCTTTGCCTGGGCCTCCAACCCTCCAGCCGCGCAGCCGCCCGCAGCCGACCTCAAGAACGCCATCCTCGCCCACGCCAACCTCCGGGACGCCGACCTGAAGAACGCGGTGCTCGACCACGCCGACTTCACCTGCGCTGACCTCACCGGAGCTGACCTCAAGCACGCCTCACTCGTCGGGGCGAAATGGCACGACACCACCTGCCCGGACGGCAAAAACAGCGACAAGGTCGGTGGCAGCTGCGCTGGGCACCTGACCGCAGAGGGCGATGCGGAGGAATAAGGACACGGCATGAGGCAATCGGATGCCGACTGTCAACCAGTTCGGAGCGTCGCGAGAGCGGCTTCTACGTCTGGTCGCTCGGGGTCCTCCGGCCCGTATAGGCCCCGGCTCGTTTCGAGCGCCTCGATCGCGAGCTCCGTGCGGTCGGCTCGATCATGAATCAGCCCCTCGCTGTACCAGGTGTCAGCTTGTCCTAGTCGGTCCCCCAGCTCCACGAACAGCTTTCGAGATTCCCGCACAGCCAACATCGCGTCCTCCAGGCGATCGGGGAGTCGGGTCAGTGCCAATGCGCGATCGTGCAACGCGGTGGCCCGGCGACGACGATCGACGCCAGCGAAGTTGGCAGCCGCTGCGGCTAGCTCGGCTGCGGCCTCCCTGTAACGGCCGGTGCTGGCCAGGGCCAGCCCGAGGTTGTTGCGCGCGGTGCCGACGGCCTCGGCGGGGGCCGACGAGGCCCCGAGGATCTCCGCGCTGCGACGGTAGTGTCGCACGGCCTGCTTCTGATCCCCGATCTGCCGGTAGGCGAAGCCGAGATGGCCGTGCAGCACGCCGAGGTTCACGTGGTCACCGGCGGCCCCGGCGAGCTCGATGGCATCGAGGTTGGCGGAAACGGCCGCTGGCACATCGCCCGTTCGCCGCAGCCGCAGGGCCAGCGTGCCCAGCACCACAGCCGCCGCGCCCGGCTCCTGGAGACGGCCAAGGTCGGCGGCGAGCTCCTCCACCTGCTCGCGCGGCATCTGGTCGGCGGCATCTTCTGGATCCAACCATTCGCGGAAGAGCCCCTCGACCTCGACCGCGCGGCACAGGTCGGCGACGAGTCCAGCGGCTTCCGAGTCGTCGCCGACGGCCGATGGGTCCGTCAAGCGCAGGAGATGCCGCCACATGACCGACCGGCCCACCTCGAGGCGGTCGATCGCACCGGCAGTATCGTCGGCCTGCAGCGCATGTGCGGCCGCCAGCGCTGGCAGGTCAGCCCCTTCGCTCAGGTGATACTCCTGGCTAGATCGATCGAGCCCGTGCCACGCAACCTCGGGCATCAGCGATACCGCGATCGCGAAACGGGCGTTGGCCTCCTGCCATTGTCCGTTCTCGGCGAGCGACTGGCCTGCGGCGACGGCGGCGCGGATCCGGCTGTCCGGCGGCGCGGCGGTCGATCGGATGGCCTCGTCCCTGGCGGCTAAGGCCCGAGTACGTGCCGACGGATCGTCGTGGACGCGCCCGAACGCATCGGCGATCTTGGCGAACGTACTCAGCCGACCGGCCCGATCCGGGTGATCCGCCCCGGTCCTCTTAAGCACGTCCATAGCAGCGGCTATGGCTACCTCTAGGTCGTCCGGCGATCCACGCTCGTCCCATCTCATTCGGTACGCGGTTGCCCGGTTGATCTGGATAGTGGTGGTCGTCGGCGCATCTGGTGCGGCCAGATCGACTGCCTCCTCGATCGCCTCGATCGCCTCATTCAGCAGGTCCGGCTCGTGCTCGAGGCGGTGGGCCGCTAGCAGACAGCTCGCCAGCGTGTTGTACGCCAGCCCCGCGCTCGCTTGGCCCCGGCGTGCTTTATCGACGGCGCGCTGCGCGACCTCGATCGCCTTCGCAATGGTCGGCGCAGCGTCTGTGCGCACGAACGCCTGCTGCAGCAGCGTGGCGTACTGGATCAGGTCGTTGGTGCTGGCGCTGTCACGCCCCGCCTCGCGCTCCGCCAGTTGGAGTGCTTCGAGAAGGTCCGGAATGCTTCCGATCGCCTCGTATCGTAGGCGCAGTGCGACGCTCAACTCGTAGCTGTAGAGGGTCGCCATCTCGGTGTCGAGGGATCTGAACAACCGGATGGTCTCGGTAAGGTCATCCAGGTCGCCGAAGGCCTCGAAGCGGGCCCGCAGGCCGAGCGCGAGGGACACCGTGGCGGCAGCTTTATAAACCACATTCTGCGGACGCAATTGTGTCGCTTCGGACGCCGCGTGGATGGCCAGCTCAAGATCGGAGAGGTCGCCGCCCAGCCAGTAGAGCGCACGCCGGCAGTTGGCCAGGGTGGTCAGGCCAATGTTGCGCCTACGGGGGGTGTGCGCGAACAACAAAGACCGCTCCGCAAATCTGACCGCTTCGGCCAGCAGCCCGGGCTCGCGCCGACGCTCGTCCGCCGCCTTCAGGACCGTTGCGACGAGATATAACTCTTCGAAGCCGATGGCCATCGTGCGCCCGGGTCCGACGACCCCCCGGGAAATGGCCTTGGCCGTGTCCAGAGCGCCCGCGTCGGACGTGTAGTCGTAGAGGCAGAGGTAGACGTTTGCGAACACCATGGCCGTGGCGGTCTCGTTCGGGGGAACAGCGGGAAGCCGCCGCATGTACCCGGCCGCGGCGAGGATGTCCTTGCCAGCATGGGTCTGCAGGTACTGGTTCCACCTTGCCTGGACCGCGGTGACCACGATGAACTCGCCGCCGGCGTCGGCCTGCGCAGCTTCTGCCGCCGCATCAGCGTGCTGGACGGCGAGGTCGAGCATGCGCCGCCGGTCGGAGCGTTCGGGCCACGTCAGGTAGACCTGCGCCAAATGGCAGAGTACCCAGGCCAAGCGACGATCGCGCCCCTTCAGCAAGCGGAGTGTGCTCGCGAGACCGTCACGTGCGGCAGCGCTCCGACTCGGGTCACCCTCGACGACGCCAGCTTGAAGATCGACGAGCGCCGCTCGAATGATCGCGTCGACCTCGTCGCCGGAGTCCTCTACGGCATCGCCGGAATTCTCCGGGGGCAGCCAGAGCTCCGAGAAGTGCACAGGCACCTTCCGCTCAACGCCGATATGGGCGGGCCGTATCGCCCCACCCAACGTACTTGGCGGTGCGGGGGAGCGAAACCCCCGATCAGGTGACTGCGGCCGGCTGGGTCTGCTGCGATGATCGAACGACACGTCATCGACAGCTGGGGATGAGTGTGACCGATCGCCCTTCGCGGTTTGCCCCGGACCTGGGGTTCGATCTAGGTGCCCAACTGCACCGGCTAACCGACCGCCGGATCCGCGTCAGTCGTGAGTACGAGCAGCGGATCCATGCTGGCGACGCCGGTCCGGCTGACGCGTTGTCGGCGAGCGATTTGCGCGAGGCCGCCGCCGACGGGCCGATCGTTGTCATCAACGTCAGCACGTTGCGATGCGACGCCATCGTCGTGCGGGATACGGGGCCACGAGCCATCTCACTTCCGGAGTTGACGTATGCGGACGCTCGGTCTGCCGCGATCCGCTACCACGAGTGCCTGCTAGCGACGCAGGCCGCGTCCCGCGCGTTCTTCGACGCGTGCGAAGCCGCGTGGGACACCGGTGGGGAGGCGGCACAACGTTCCTTCGAGGCGAGCGCCCGGCTGCGGGAGGCGCAGTCGGAAGAGGAACGGATGCTGATCGACACATCGCACTGGCTCTGGCAGACGGTTGTGCAGCCAGTGAAGGTGCATCTGGCGCTTCTCTCGACGGACGGCGCGTCTCCGCCACGACTCTGGTGGTGCCCGACCGGGCCGCTCGTCGGCCTCCCGCTGCACGCAGCGGGTACCGGTCCGGGGCCTTCGGCGGAGAGCGTATTGGATTGGGCGGTGTCGTCGTACACCCCGACGATCACCGCCCTGCTGTCCGCACGAAGATCGGCCGCGCGTCGGCCGTCGACCGTCGACCCCGGTACGTTTCTGTTGGTGTCACTGTCGGCCACCCCGGGTCAACTGCCCTTGCCTCAAGTTGTGGCTGAGGCCGAGTCGATCCTCAGCCGACTTCCGTCCGATCGGGTGACGGTGTGGGACAACGAGGACGCGACTAGGCAGCGGGTGCGGCATGGTCTCACCGCCCATCGATCGGTCCACCTTGGCTGCCACGCCGAGCAGGACCTGACCGATCCGTCGAACGGCGCGTTAGTTCTGCACGATGGCTGTCTGACCGTCCTGGATCTCGGTCGATCACGCTTCGACGGGGACTTTGCCTACTTATCGGCATGCAAGACCGCTACCGGTGGCGTCGCGCTGGCCGAGGAGTCCGTGAGCATGGCCGCGGCATTGCATTTCGCCGGTTTCCACCGGGTGATCGCTACCTTGTGGGCGGTGCAAGATGCCGTCGCGGCCCAGGTCGCGGACATGGTCTACGGGCAGCTGGTCGATGACGGCCGCTTCGACCCAGGCCGCGCCGCCCTCGCTTTACACCGCGCCATGGTGCACGTTCGCGCGCTGAACCCCGAACTGCGCCGATGGTCCCCGTTCGTGCACCTTGGCCTCTGATTCGCGACAACGACACACGAAGTTCCTGCTGCCGGGCGGCAAGCGCAAGGTGCGCCCGGACGGCGTGTGGCAGGCCCCTCAGATTGGGGTGCCGGTCCTCATGGTCGAGGTCGACCGCTCCACCATGACGCCGGCCGACGTCCCCGCGAAGTTCCCCCGCTACCGCGAGCTGTTCCGCACCAAGGTCCGCAACAACGACCCGGCCCTCGCCGACCGGGAACCGGCCGACCGTACGGTGCACTGGTGGCGCCGGGCCTACCCCGGCCACACCCGGCCCGGGTACCCGCCCGTCGCCCTGGTCGCCACCGACGCCGGACCCGTCGCGCTGGAGCGCCGGGCAGCAGGCCGTCGCGGACCTGTCCGCCGACTGCTGGCGCGGCCGGTGGTGCAGGGAGGGCCGCGACTACAACGACGACGCCGTGCCCATCGTCGCGACCACGCTGGAGCTGCTGGCCGGGCACGGGCCGCTTGGGCCCATCTGGTGGCGCTTCGGCCGGCTCGGGGCGGCACTCCCTCGTCGAGGCGCTGGAGAACCCGAACAGCCGGGCCGCCTACGACCTGCGCCAGGCCGCCCGCGAGGACGAGGAGGACAGATGACGGCGCTGGTGGACGTTCGGGGAGGGTGCTGCCGCGGGCTTTGGTGGTGAGGCGTCTGGTGGAGCGGCAGGTGGCCGGTGAGCTGACGTCGCGGCATGTGGGGGCGGTGGCCGTCACGGTCGGTGTGTCGGTGCGCACGGTGTGGCGGTGGCTGGCGGAGGCGAAGGCAACCGGAGAGGTGGACGGGAAGCCCGCTCGTCAGGGCTACGCACTGTCGGATGAGACGTGGGCGCTGCTGGCGGCTTCGGGCGGCAATGTCGCGGAGCTGCGCCGCCGTATGCTGGCCGCCGGCGACGATGGCTCTGCCACCGTCGTGCCGCCTCTGGGGACGTTGCACCGGGTGGTGGCTTTATACGTGAGTAGTGAGAGCACCTGTCGCTCGGCGGCGAGAGCACCCCGTGCCACGGGAGAGTGATGTCGCCGAGTTTCGAGAACACCTGGGTGCTTGCTTCGGGACCATGGTTGTGCACTGCACGACGAGGGGGCCCGGGTGCTGCCGAAGTCCAAGGTCGATCTGTACGCGGCGATCCGCCGTGACTCGCGTTCCGGTCTGTCGAACCGCGCCCTGATGCGGAAGTACGGCGTCGGCTTCCTGACGGTGAAGAAGGCCCTGGAGTCGGCGTGGCCCGAGCCGCGCAAGAAGCTGGCGCCCAGGGCGACGCGGCTGGATCCGTTCAAGCCGCTGATCGACCAGATGCTGCGGGCCGACCTGGACGCCCCGCGCAAGCAGCGCCACACGGTGAAGCGGATCTTCGACCGGCTGGTGGACGAGCACGGCGCCGACGAGGTCTCGTACCAGATGGTCCGCGGCTACGTGGCCGAGCGCCGCGGGGAGATCCGCCTGCAGGCGGGCCTCGGGGTGGTGGACGCGTTCATCCCGCAGACCCACAAGCCCGGTGCGGAGGCGGAGGTCGACTTCGGTGACGTGACGGTGCGTCTGGCCGGCGAGTTGGTGACCTGCTACCTGTTCGCGTTCCGGCTGTCCTACTCCGGCAAGGCGGTGCACCGGATCTTCGCCTCGTGCGGGCAGGAGGCGTTTTTCGAGGGCCACGTCCACGCTCTCAACACGCTGGGCGGGGTGCCGACCGGGAGGGTCCGCTACGACAACCTTAGGGCCGCCGTCGCCCGGGTGCTGGGCTTCTCCCGGCAGCGGGTGGAGGCCGAGCGGTGGACCGCGTTCCGCTCGCACTACGGCCTGGACGTCCTCTACTGCCAGCCCGGCATCGGCGGCGCGCACGAGAAGGGCGGCGTCGAGGGACAGATCGGCTGGTTCCGCCGCAACCACCTGGTCCCCGTCCCCGAGGTCGCGACGCTGGCCGAGCTCAACGCGAGGATCGACCGGTGGGACGAGGAGGACGAGGCCCGCCGGATCCGCTCTCGGCCTCGCACCATCGGCGAGTACTTCGCCGCCGAGCGGTCGCTGCTGGCACCGCTGCCGGAGGAGACGTTCGAGACGGGCCGGCTGTTCACCCCACGGGTCGACCGCTACAGCCAGATCGGGGTGCGCAACAACCGCTACTCGGTGCCCGTGCGGATGATCGGCCGGACCGTCCGGGTCATGCTGCACGCCTCCGAGCTGGTCGTCTACGACGGCCGGGAGGAGATCGCCCGGCACGAGCGGCTGATCGCCAAGGGCGGCACCCGGCTCGATCTGGACCACTACCTGGAGGCCCTGGTCCGCAAGCCCGGCGCTCTGCCCGGGGCGACCGCGCTCGACCAGGCCCGCTCGGCCGGCCGGTTCACCCCGGTCCATGACGCCTGGTGGGCGGCCGTCCGCAAGGCCCATGGGGAGCGCGAAGGCACCCGCGCGCTGATTGAGGTCCTGCTGCTGGGCCGGCACCTGCCCCACGAGCACCTCGTCGCCGGCCTCGCCGCCGCCCTCCGTTCTGGCGCGCTGACCGCCGACGCGGTCGCGCTGGAGGCCCGCAAGGCTGCCGAGGCCGACACCGGGACTCCCGCAGAACCGCGGCCGCCCGCCACCGACCGGGCGACAGTGACCTCGCTGACCGAGCGGCGCCTGGCCCAGCTGCCGCTCGACACGAGGCCGCTGCCCTCGGTGGCCCACTACGACCAGCTGCTGCGACACCGCAGGCCGGACCGCCCGACCCCTTGAAGGAGAACGCCGTGACCTTCCCCCGTCAGCGAGGAATCACCGAGCAGGCTGCCACCGCCGCCATCGACCAGGCCTGCCGGATGCTGCGGCTGCCCACGGTCCGATCTCAGTTCCCCGAACTCGCCGAAAGCGCCGCCCGCGAGCAGATGTCCTACCTCGGCTTCCTCTCCGAGCTGCTGATGTCCGAGTGCGACGACCGGGCCCGGCGCCGCTCGGAACGGCGGATCAAGGCCGCCGGCTTCCCCCGGGACAAGTCCTTGCGGAAGTTCGACTTCGACGCGAACCCGAACATCGACCCGGCGGCGATCCACACCCTCGCGACCTGCGAGTGGATCAAGAAGAGCCTGCCGCTCTGCCTGATCGGCGACTCCGGCACCGGCAAGTCCCACCTGCTGATCGCGCTCGGCACCGAGGCCGCGATGGCCGGCTTCCGGGTCAAGTACGTGCTGGCCACCAAGCTCGTCAACGAGCTGGTCGAGGCCGCGGACGAGAAGCAACTGGCCAAGACCATCGCCCGCTACGGCCGCGTCGACCTTTTGTGCATCGACCTATGCCGAGACCGCGACTATGCCGAAGGGGCACTTGAAGTCGGTGTTCTGATGCTCAGGATGCAGGTTCCTCGTCGGCATAGTCCTGAGTCAGGTCGTACTCATCAACGTCGAGGACGGCCCCGGTGCGGTGGAGGAAGCCGAGCACGTCGCGGCCGAGATGCCAGCCGAACAGCTTCGGGGCTTCTGCGGGGGCGTCGCTGAGGGGATAGTCCTGCCGACCGGGTCCGTCGTTGAAGTAGCGCACGACCTCAAGGACGGCGCTCGGGCCTTGAGGGTCCTCGGCGTCCAGGCGTCGAGCGAGAGTGGCGATGGCGTCGGCGTGCGGGGTGAGTCGTTCGAGCACGCGGGCAATCTGCTCGTCGACGGACAGTCCCGGTTCACGGCAGACGATCTTCCAACGGTGCAGGACCGGGATCGCCTTGGGTTCGGGGATGCGGCTGCCGCGGACGACCGCTTCGTCTGGTTCCAGCCCGAGGACTGCGGTCATTTCCACTGCGGTGGTGACGTGGCTGGACAATGCGAAGTAAACGTACTGATCGACGGGCACGCAGGAAGGATAGGAGTCGGCTCGGTTCGTGGCTCGGGAATTTTCGGCCGCGTGCGGGTTTCTGGAGAACGTCACAGGCGGTCGAGGAAGGCGAGGACCTTGTCGGTGGGCCGGTAGCGGCCCGGCCGGACGGTGACTGGCGCGGTCAGCGCGAGCGCCTTCTCCTTGATGGTCATGTCGGCGTGGACGTAGGCGTCGGTGGAGCGGACGCCGGCGTGGCCGAGCCAGAGCGCGATGACCGTGGTGTCGACGCCTGCCTGCAGCAGCGACATCGCACAACTGTGCCGCAGGACGTGCGGGTGGATGCTCTTCTCCAGCAGGGACGGGCAGGCTCGCGCGGCAGCCTGGGCATGGACGCTCAGACGCTGTGCAACGGCGTCGCGACTGAGGCGCCGCCCGGCGCGGGTGCAGAAGAGGGGGTCGCCGCGACGTCCGACGCGCTCGTTCAGCCAGGAGCCCAGCAGCTTCTGGACGGGGCGGTCGAGCGGGACGGTGCGCTGTTTGCGCCCTTTCCCCTCGCAGCGGACCGCGGCGCCGTCGCCGAGGGTGATGTCGTCGCAGTTCAAGCTGGTGAGTTCGGAGACGCGCAGGCCGGTCTGGACGGCCAGCGCCAGCATGACCTTGTCCCGTCGTCCCTCCCAGCGCCTCGGGTCCGGTGCCGCCAGCAGCGCGTCGACCTCGCCGGCGGTCAGGAACGTGACGGTCCTCTTGTCGAACCGCTTCGGCGGGATGTCGAGAACCCGCTGGATGAGGAGGGCGTGTTCGGGGTGCTGCAGGGCGGCGTAGGAGAACAGGGAGCGGATCGCGGTCAGGCGGACGTTGCGGGTCCGGGTGCTGTTGCCGCGCTCGACCTCCAAGTGGTTTAAGAACGCGGAGATCACGTCCGCGTTCAGGTCGTTCCAGTCGAGCCTCGCCGGGGCGGTCCCGGTTTGCTGCTGGACGAAGCCGAGCAGGAGGCGGAGCGCGTCGCGGTAGGCGGCGATGGTGCGGGGGCTGGCCTGGCGTTGGCGGGCGAGCCGTTCGGTGAAGAACGCCTGCAGGGTGGGTGCGATCAGGGTCATCGGCTGGGCGCCTTGCGGATGCCGTCGCGGCGGGCAGCGGCCAGGGCGAGCAGTTCCGGGGCTGCCGACAAGTACCAGTATGTGCAGGCCGGTTCGCGGTGTCCCATATAGGTCGACAGCGACGGGATCTTCGCCTGGATGTTGTCCTCGGTGCGATACCAGTGCAGCAGGGTCCGGACGGCGAAGGTGTGTCGCAGCTCGTGCAGCCGGGGCCGGTGCGGGGCGTCCAGGCCGACGCCAGCGGTGTCGACCAGGGCCCGGAACACCGGATGCACGCACGCGTAGAGCAGCCGCTTGCCGGTCAGGGACAGGAAGAACGCCGGGTCCTTGCCCCTGGGCATCAGCCTTTCGCGCAGTCTGTCGTACTCGCGAAGCGCGCTCGTGGTGCTGTCCTGCAGCGGGACCAGTCGGGACTTGCCGAACTTGGACTCGCGGATGTGCAGCACTCCCTCGGTCCAGTCGATGTCGTCGCGGTCCAGCTTGATGGCCTCGCCGATGCGCAGGCCGGACGCGGCCAGCAGCCCAACCAGTGTGTGATAGGTCGCCGCTCGCAGCGGCTGCGAGATCGTCTCTTTGGCCGCCGTCATGATCGCTGCGATGTCCGCGTCGGAGTAGAGGAAGATCTGGCCCCGGCGCAGGTTGTAGGGCACCAGCCCCAGCGGCGGCACCTCGGTCGCAGGGTCGATCCCGCTCAGGTAGCGGGCGAACCCGCGAACGGCGGTGATCCGTCGGGGACTGACCGTCGTGACGACCTCGGGCTCGCGGGCCCGCATCCAGTCCAGTGCGGCGGTGACGGTGACGGTCTGTTCACCGCGGCCGTCCATGAAGCTGACGAAGTCCGGCAGCAGATAGGCCGCTTCGGCCATCTGGTGCCCCAGCGAACGGCGAAGCCGCAGGTAGTCGTCGACCGCCTGGCGAAGATCGGTCATGCCGCCTCCGTCCCAGGCCAGGGCTTTGCAACCGCGCGCAGGGCGATGAAGTCGACCTTCGCGTAGAGCGCGGTCGTGGCCAGGTCCTGGTGCCGGAGCACCTGCCCGATCGCGGTGAGACCGGCGCCGTGCCGGAGCATGTCAGCGGCCAGAGCGTGACGTAGTCGGTGCGGCCCGACCTTCGGCGAGCCAGCCCGCCGACAGGCTCGTTCCACGACGTCGCCGACCAGGTCCGCCCGGATCGGACCGTGCGGAGCTTTGCAGGTCAGGAACACGTGACGGGCGTCCGAGCGAGGTCTTGGGCAGGACAGGTAAGCGACCAGGGCCTCGCCGACGTCGGCCGGGAGCGGCAGCCGGTCCTCACGGCGCCCCTTGCCGCGGACAACGATCTCGCCGCATCGCCAGTCGATGTCGCCCAGCAGCAGCCGGGCCACCTCGATCGACCGCAGCCCGAGCCTGGCCACCAGCATCAAGATCGCGTAGTCGCGGACACCGACCACCTCTCGGCGCGGCGTATGGTCCAGCAGTCGCTGAACGTCGCCGGACGCCATCGTCGGAGGCACCGAGGCGAAACGCCAGCCGCCCACCGGAGGCACCGCACCGCCGAGCTTCATCGGGATGACGCCGTGCAGGTGAAGGAACCGCATCAGCGACCGCAGTTCGGCCACCCGCCCCTTCGCCGAGCCTGCCGAGACCCTGGCGCACTCCCGCAACAGGAACGCGTTCAGATCCGCCCCGGTCAGACCCTCCGGTGTGAACTCTCCCTCGGTCCGGGCCTGTTCGGCCAGGAAGCGTCGGGCGGTGTTCCCGTAGCGCAGCATCGTCGACGCCGACAGACCACGCTCGGACTCCATCCAGTGCTGGTACCGCTCCAGCAGAACATCCGCTGGCGACGGTGACACCTGTGGCGCGGGCACCACCCCGGCCTCGCGCAGGAACGTCAGCAGCGGGATCAAGCCGCGCGGCCCGGCTACCCGGCGGCGACCCGACATCCGCAGGTCGGCAAGGTGCTGGTTCAGCCGCCCCTCGTCCAGATCGGCAGCATCGAGGCCCTGCCTCGACAGCCACAAGCCGACCTGCCCCAGATCCTTGAGCATGTTCCTGGTGGTCTGAGTCGTGTACCCGCGCTCCGCCAGCCAGGCCCGATATGCCTCGACCTGCGGTGCCAGAGCACCCGCCTTCCGACGCGTACTTCCGAACGGCATCGCCACCCCCTCGCGGGAGCACCCCGCCCCCACCCTCACGAGGCTGCCCGGCGCGAAAACTATGCAGAGCCACGAACAGCCGAAACCCCACGAAGGAGCGGAACAGCTCGAATGGCATCGGCATAGTCGCGGTTTCGGCATAGGTCAATCTATGCCGATATCCGCATAGATCGACGAGCTGGGCTACATGGAACTCGACCGCCGGGGCGCCGAGTTGCTGTTCCAGGTCCTGACCGAGCGCGAGGAGAAGAACAGCGTCGCCATCGCCTCGAACGAGTCGTTCGCCGGCTGGACCAAGACCTTCACCGATCCCCGGCTCTGCGCGGCCATCGTCGACCGCCTCACCTTCAACGGCACCATCATCGAGACCGGCACCGACTCCTACCGACTCGCCAGCACCCGCGCCCGCGCCGAACAGCAAGCAGCTGCCGGCTGACCCGCCTGGCCGCTCACAGAGCGATCGGTCGATAGCTGAGGGCCTCGTCGACGATCTGCTCAGCCGAGCCGTCCCGGAGTTCGACCGCAGGATGAAAGATCAGGTCGCTGACCCGGGGATGCTGCACGTTGGCTTCAAGAAGCCGCAGGTAGTAGTCGCACTCCGGGTCACCGGCGAGGATCCTGCGGACGACTTCGACGAGTTCGTCCGTGGTGACGTCAGCGATCCGGGGCCGAGCTAGCCGGGCAGCCTCCAACGCGAACTCGCCCAGGCTCCGGCTGCTGTCGTACTCGGTGAAGTTCAAGGCCACGTAGTCGTGGCCCGTCTTCGCGTTGAATGCCTTGATCTCGTCGTCCACGCTCTCGTCCCCGACGAGCACAACCTCGGCGATCCGCTCGATCTCACGGCTGAGCTCGTCCAGCCGCTGCCGGCTCACCGACGGGGGAAGCAGTTCCGCTCTCAGGTCCATGGCCCCGAATTATGCCGTCGGCCCCCGACACGGCCTTCACGGTGCTCTCGGTTCTCACCGACATCTCCCGGCATCTCGATCATGAACCGCTGCCAGAACTCACCGATACTCGCTCTCCGTTTTCACCTACGCAGCCACCACGACCTCGGCCTGCACACCCTCCTCGCCTCACCGCCGCCAACGTCTGGGTCCAAGCCCACGACGGCGTCGGCCGTGCCCATGCTGTTGCCGCGGGGTTGGCGGCCGGACCGGCGAGCGAGGGAAGAGCCGCTCGGCAACAGCCACCAGGTCGCGCCCGTAGGTGCGGTCCTCGACGGTCGCCTCGGCGAGCATGTTCTCGTCCGGGCCATCGAAGGCCTCCCGGCACGGGCAGGACCCGGTTGGCGCCGGCCAGCGAGGTTCAACCAAGGGCGCCGACGGCGAGGGCGGCGTCGAAGGGGGTGTTCATGACGGCACAGCTGCGGCAGAGCGCCAGCGCCCTCAACTACTGCGGTTGGGAAAGCGAGGTCGACGGCGGCGAGGATCGCCAGGGCCAACGCCTCTCCGGGTGACAGGTGGTTCTGTTCACGAGTTTCGGTTCTGCTCCAACTTCGAGATTGGACCAGAACCGAAACGCGTGATCAGCGCCAGTGCTGAAGCGCCCCGCTCCGCAGCGCCCGAAGCCGCGCGGACACCCTCGGGCCGCCCGCTCCCCTAGTGACCCGCCGACGACGCCCTCGCGCGGGAGCCGTGCCCCACGGCGTCCGGGCGGTCGCGCCCAGCCGATCCCGGAGACCTCACACGATCGCTGAGAACGCCGGGTAGCCGGGCAGGTCGGGCACCTCCCACCCCGAGGCGAGCTCGGAGAGCAGCAGCCGCACGGTCGCGGTGAAGGCCGGGTACCCCGTCAGCCCGAGCGCGCCCGTCCAGCGGTGGCGCAGCACCTGGCGGCGGGTGGGTACCGGCCGGCGGGTGCGGTGCATCGGGCCGTCCTCGGGCAGCGCGCGGCGTAGCAGGTGCAGTGTCGAGAAGACCGTCCAGACCACCACCGCCTGCGCCATCCCGGCCTGCCAGAGCATCTCGTCGGCCAGTTCCGGGTACGGGGCCAGCACCTCGAGCCGGTAGGACTGCTCGATCCGCCGGGCCAGGTCGTCGGGCAGCCGGTAGACGCACCAGCAGCTGGAGAACGGCATCCGGCAGTAGGCGGCGGTCAGGAAGACCGACTGGTACCCGGCCGCCTCGAAGTCGATCAGTCGCAGGCCGTCCGCGGTGATCAGGTTGTTGTCGGGGCAGGTGTCTCCCGGCGTGAAGCCGGGGTATCGCTCGCCGCCGGCGGTGCCGATCGCGGTGAGCTCCTCGGCCAGCCCGGGCGGTACGGTCAGGCCGCACTCAGCGAGCAGATCGAGGAAGGCATCGACGTTCTGCCGCTGCCACGGTTCGTCCTCCCAGCTCGGTCGGCCCTGGTCGTGGCGCTGCCAGAGCGCCGCGAACTCGGCACGCCGCGGCACCGAGGACGCGGCCAGCCGACCCAGGCCGCAGGCCCACTCCAGCAGGCCGCGCTCGGCAGCCTTCGGGTCGGTGCCCAGCAGCAAGTCCGCCAGGGTGGGGGCCTCCCCCAGGTCCGCCATCACCAGCAGCCGCCGCTCGGGGTCTGCGGCGATCAGCTCGGGCCCGGCAAGGCCGAGCGAGAGGCCGACCGTCTCGCCGGTGTACGCGCGCCGCGCCTCCGGGCCATCGGCGAACGCCTTGACGACGACGCTGCCGCCGGATGCCGTCCGGCAGCGCAGCACGGTGCTTCGCGAGCTGCCACCGAGATCGACGGGGTCTCGGAGGGGCTGGCCCAGCAGTGCGCCCGCGGCGCGGATGATCTCGTCCACCCCGGCATCCTGCCAGCGCGTCGGCCCCGGTGTCGCGCTGCCACCGGTCACGGCCTTTCTCTCGGGTTCGGAGGTCAAGTGGACGCGGAGGGGCGCCGGGTTCTCCCTGGTCAGTGGCATGAACCATCCTGTGCCTGGTGTGCGACAGGTGTCGTGGACGGGGGCGGCCTGATGCTGTTCTTCGAGAACCTGCTGCGGCGCTCGGGACTCGGTGCGCCGCCCTGCCCATGGACAGTTTCGGTCTGCGACCGCCAGGACTCGATCAGGTGGCGTCACCTTCTAGACGGCTCCGAGTAGCAGCACCAGGAGCGGCAGGACAAACTTGCCTCGAAGCGTTAATTAACCACCAGGAATCCACATCTGTGCATGAGCTGGATTCGGGAGAAAAATGCTAGGGTGAGCGATGTCAGCTGAAGACTTGCCGTCAATGGTCAATCGCAGCTCGCAGAGGCTCAATTTCTTGTGGCTGGAAATCACTGGGCGGTGTCAGCTTAATTGCGAGCATTGCTACGCCGACAGTGGACCCATGGGAACACATGGCAGCATGACCATTGAGCGATGGAAGAGTGTAATCGATCAGGCGGCGGCTCTAGGTGTCAAAGCGGTACAGTTTATTGGCGGAGAGCCTACCCTGCACCCGGGCCTGCCCACACTAATTCGCCACAGCCTGGCTAAAGGGATGGATGTCGAAGTATTTTCGAATCTTTTGCGAATCCCTCGGAGCCTATGGGATGAGTTCTCTCGATCGGGGATCCGCCTTGCTACGAGCTACTACTCCAATGACGCTTCCCAGCACGATGAAATCACTGGCCGAACTGGCAGCTACGTAAATACTCGCAATGGAATCAAAGAGGCCATTTTGCGGGGAATTCCTCTTCGAGTGGGTGTTATTGGTGTTCGCAAGGGCCAGAATGTGGGTCGGGCTGTTCGGGAGCTGAAGTCCCTCGGAGTGAGCGATATTGGAATTGACTACCTGCGCGAGGTAGGACGCGGGCAGCGTGAGCAGGCTCAAGATATGACGCAGCTATGCGGCCAGTGTGCCAGTGGGGTGCTAGCCGTAGGGCCGGACGGCACTGTCTGGCCGTGTGTGTTTTCTAGATGGCTTCCTGTTGGGAGCCTTGCAAGGCAATCCCTGGAGGAGGTAGCGCATGGAGAAGACCTAAGAGTGACACGGAAATCCCTAGCCAACAATTTCAATTCGCGGCTTCATGATTACGACCTAAACTACTGTCCTCCTGACTGCGACCCTTGCCGCTGCGGCCCTTTGCACTGCGACCCTGGCCGCTGCCAACCCTTCTGGCGGTGCGTCCCCCGTGACTGCGGCCCTGACTCGTCAACTTGATTTTGATCCACCTGGCGAGGCAGAGTACGCCGCCAACCTGTTTCCTGGCACGAAGTCGGGCTAGACGACCAGGGCCTTCGGCACATCTATGTTAATTGAGCTCGGAAGCGCGCGACCGCGCCTGCCTGACCCCGGCCGCTGCAGCGAGGAGTTCAAGTCGATGGCGGACTGAAGACACGATCAGGGTAGAAGGCAAACGCCTTGAGGGCTTCGTTCTGAATCTCGACCCTTGGCTTGTCTAGCTAACACGCTGGTCTCGCGGGCAATATGGCGCATTTGGCGATCAACGCCGCTGCCCTGGTGTGGTGGGGGTGACGGCGATGAAGCGGTCAGCAGTTGAGCTGGGCCATCAGCTCACGGTTGGCGGCGCGGGCGGCTTCGAGGTCCTCGTCCCGTTCCGCGAGTTCGCCGCGGAGGTCGAGAATCTGCTGTTCCAGCTCGGTGGTGCGGCGTGTGAGCGTCTCGACGTCGGCCGGGGCCCCGAGGCCGGAGGCCTCCCAAGCCGTCTGGCCCAGGGTCTCTGACAGGCGCCGTTCGAGTCGGGTGATGTGCGCCGAGAGTCGCCCGTTGCGGGCCGTGAGGTTCGCGACGTCGGCCAGCAGCGACTTACGGCTGACCTGCGTTCCGGCGGTCGTGCCGGGCGGGGGCTGGCCCGCTCGGGCGATGACGGCCGCATGCAGGTCTCCGTGACGGTAAATCAGGCTGCGGTGGACGCCGGCGGCGCGGGCGACCGACGAGACGCTGATCTCCTCGCCGGCGGCGGTCAGTTGGTCGAGGGCTTTGAACACCTGGTTTCGGCGACGGTCGGAGTCCGCGGCCCGCGCTCGGGCCAGGTGGTCCGGTGATGTGCTCACGCGTCACGCTCCAGCCGCAGGTCCGGCTCGGGTGGACGGACCCCGGGCATGCCCAGGGAGACGCTGCGGGTCTTGCGCAGGGTCCGGGTTGCGTCCTTGATCTGCTCGCGTTCGTCGTCGGTGAGCCCGTCGAGGTCGGTCTCGACGCGGCGGATCAGAGTCCGGATGCGCTTGATCTCCTCCTCGGAGGGGTCGCTTCGGTGCGTGCCCAGGCGTCGAGGTCGGTTGCTGCGGCGAGGCGTTCGCGGTCCCGCAGCAGGGTGTCGAGGTAGGTCCGCAGCTCGGGCAGGTAGGACGGGTCGGTGCGGAAGTGGTCGCAGCCCACGCAGCGGAACCGGAACGGGCAGCCGTGGCCGCCGGCCTTGACGTTGCTCGGTTCGACGCAGATGCCGTAGGGGACGGAGACCTGGCCGATCCGCAGGCGGGCGTGTTCGTGCTCCAGGAGCTGGCGGGCCTGGGTCCAGATCTTGTTGCCGTGCCGGTCGAACTGGTGCGAGACGAGTTTGTCGACCGCGGCGCGGGTGCGTTTCTCGGTGACCCGGTAGTAGCCCTGGGTGGTCTGCAACGATCGGTGGCCCATGAGCTCGCGCAGCACGTCGGGCAGGGTGCCGGCGTCGGCGTGCCGTTGGGCGTAGGAGTGCCGGTAGGAGTAGGGCACGACGTCCAGCTTGGGGAACTCGGTGCCGTCGGCCAGCAGCAGCGGGGGCATGGCGTTGACCCAGCGGCGGTGAACGTTGCCGATGTGCTGCATCCGGAAGGGCTGGGTGCCGTTCGAGTTCTGCCGGGGCCGGGGGAAGAGGACCAGCTTGGACAGCTCGGTGTCCGGGAAGCGGGCGCGGATGGATTTCTTCTGACGGACGATGATCTCTGCGGTGGAGTCCGGGATCGGCAGGCGGCAGCCGACGCGGTTGTTCTTGAAGTCGGTGTAGACGAGCACGGATTTGCCGTGTTCATCGGTCTCCATGCAGTCCCAGGGCAAGCACCCGATCTCGTCGGGGCGTCGGCCGGTGTCGACGAGGACCTCGATGGCGGCTCGCATGTCGTCGCTGCCGTCGCGGATCTGGTCGAGGGTGGGCAGGCGGTCGCAGAGCTGGCTGAGGATTTCCTTCGGCAGGGCTCTGCCTGGGCCTTCCTCGGTGATGAGCGGGGGCATGTCGTGCCGTCGCAGTGCGAAGTCGTCGGGCAGGTCGGCGAGGATCTCGCCGGGCCGGGTCAGGCCCAGGTCGCGGATTTCGCGCAGGAACCGGCCGGTGAAGCGGCAGACCGTCGTGCGGCGGAAGGCGCTGATCGCGCCGGTGTGGGCCAGGTGGGCCACGTACTGCGTGAACGCCTCGATGTCGCTTCGGCCGAGCGCGGCCATGTCCACCCCGCCGTCATGGCGGGAGCGGACCAGGCTCTGCGAGAGGTGGCGGAGGCAGAGGATCATCTCGGAGAGGCTGTTGGGGATGTTCTTGCCGTAGCGGCGGGGGATCTCGTCCAGCACCCACGCCTTGCAGGCCCGGCGCATCCACTCCTGGTGCAGCGGCGTGAAGTCCAGCTTGCGCCACTGGCCCAGTCCGAAGGCGCCCATGTTCCAGACGTCCTTGATCTGTTCCAGCTCCGGAGTGGAGACGGCGGCCGCAAGCGTGCGGCGCATGCCGTTGACCATGCCGGCCAGGTGGGTGTTGCGGAGGACCTGAACGTCGTCGAACTGCTCGACGCGTTGCTCGCGCAGGTGCCGGACGACGCCTCGCAGCAGAACCGGCGGGGTCTTGACCTCTACGTCCGTGCGGGTCTGAAGGAGGTAGAGGATCTCGGTGGTCACCAGGGCCGGCAGACCCCGCAGGCTCAGCGCGGTGGACTCCGCCGTGCCAGGCTCCATGCGGCACCACGTCTCGAAATCGGCGTCGGTGAGTCGTGCCTCTTGCCACCTCACCCAGTGGGGAGGGCAGAACAGGTTCGAGCTGTTCGCCTGGTGCCGGTGGCAGGCATCCACCGAGCACAGGCCGAAGCCCGGCAGCGGGCGAACGCGCGGGTCGGCGAAGAACTCTTCCAGCGGCGGCCGCCCCAGCTTCGTGAACAACTCGCGGTGCCGCATGCACATCTGCGTGCGGGACGACGTCCAGGGGCGCCGGCACTTGGGGACCGCGCACCCGCCCGAGATGTTGCTGATCTGCTTCGGCTCGGTGGCCAAGAAGTCCTCCGGCGTCTTGCCGCTCTTCTTCCAGCTGCCGCGGCAGGCCGAGCACAACCCCAGGTCCGTCTTCCGGGCCGCCGCCCAGCAGCCGGAACGGGCACAGATGTGCATGCCGAGGAAAGGGTGATCCGGTGACGGCCGAAGAATCCGGGACTTCTCATCCCAGTTCAGAACCTCCAGCGTCTCCGGTCGGATCAGCGCGCGCAGCCGCTTCGCACGGGCGGGCAGCAGATCCGATGCGGGAGCGGGCACCAGCCGCAGGGCCGCGGTCATCCGTTCCTCCGGGGAGCGAGAGCACCGACCCGTTCGACGGCGGACCGCAGTCGCTGCGGATCGGGATGCAAGTAGACCTGCGAGCTGGACACGCTGGCGTGCCCGAGCAGGTCGGCGATCTCGTCCAGGACGGCGCCGGCGTCGGCCGCGTTGCTGGCGAATCCGTGTCGCAGAGCGTGGGGATGGACGCCGTCGCTCAGGCCGGCCCGGCGGGAGAGCCGGTCGAAGAGGTCGTTCAGAGCCCCCGGCGGCATGGGTGCCCCCAGTGGAGGCCGGAACAGGTTCACCAGCACGAAGTCGCTGTTGCGGGCCTCGCGGCAGGCGTCTCGCTCGACGACGTACTGGTCGTAGGCCTGGACCAGCAGGAAGTCGACCGGGACGGCGCGCGAGCGTTTCGACTTCGCCCAGGCGCCGTTGTCGTTGTCCCGGCGCACCACGTGCAGGTGGGAGCCGGGAATCCGGCAGCCCAGCACGCTGGCGTCCAGGACGAAGTGGATGTCCTCGCGCCGCATGCCCACGGCCTCGCTGCGACGCAGCCCGGCCCTGGCCAGCAGAAGGACGATGAACCGGTCCCGGGCCGAGCGGCAGACCCGCAACAAGGCGAGCACCTCCTCGTCGCTTGCGCGGCCGACCGGCTCGTGCGGTTCGGCGGCCCGGTGCCGGGCCTTGGCGTAGTAGCGAAGGTGGCTTCCCTCGCCGCGGGCCTGGACCGGCAAGTCCCGGTCGTCAGCAACCTCGTAGAGCTGGGACAGTACGAATGTCGGCACCGTGCCGAGCGTCGTGCCGTGGGTCAGGAACTCGCGGACGCCAGCCAGCACGGTGTTGATCCGGCGCGGCCCGCGGACGGGTTCACTGCCCGGCCCGGCCACCACCGGACCGCCGTCACCGGTCGAGTGCCGTAGCCAGAACATGAAGCTTCCCAGCCGGCCCGCCGCCGTCGTCCAGTCCCGGCCGGTGCAGCGGCACCACGTCAGGTAGAGCACGACCGCCCCGGCGTACGTACGCGTCGTCGATTCCGCCTGATCGCGGCCGAAGCGCACATGCCGCAAGAACTCGTCCGCTTCCGGCACGGGCACCAACCGCTCGTCGTCCAACACGGTCCAGTACCGCTGTCCCGACGGCATGTGCACCGGGAAGGGCCGCAGACCCTTGGAGATCACCTGATGAGTCACGGGCCTTCAACGACACCCACGACGTGCACGACACGGCCACGCGAACCGTCGTACACAACACCGCTCTTGTGGGTGATGCGACAGTGCACGACGCCTCTACAAACCAGAGAGAACGGCGCCACCTGTCACGCCGCCATGGCCTGCGCCACCGCCGCTGCCCGGCCGGCCGGCCACGCGACTTCCTCCCGCGGTCCTTCCACCCGCACCCGGGCTGTTGTCTCGCGCTCCTCCAGCATTCCCCGTACCGACACCATCGTGCACCCGTCGATCACGGAGCCGAAACAAGCTGTCGCCTTGAGCTCAGCGGTCAAACTGACCTGTCAATCGGTCAAGATCGCGTGTCACAGGACGCCGGGCGGGGCGTCTTCGATGCTGGCGAGCAGGTGGGTGTGGACGGCGCCGGCGGCCTCGCGGGTGGCCGGGTCCGGGTCCTCCAACTGCGCGGCGATCAGCGCGGCGGCCGCGGCGAGGACGGACACCGGGACTATCGCAGGTGCAGGAGCTGGGCGGCCGCGAGCTTGCCGGGCGTCGCCTGGGCGCGGGCGTTCGGGGTTAGGGCGTTGATGCCGCGGGGTAGGGCTGGGTGCTGGTCCCCCGGCTCATTCTCCCGCGCGGCGGGCACCGGTGATCACCACGGCCGGTCGTCCGGCACTGTGGCGGGAAGGGGGCCGTGGTGGCCGCGGTGAGCGCGCGGCCGAGGTCGCCGATCGCGCGCTGCCAGTGGTCGAGTTCCAGCAGCAGGGTGCGCACCAGCTGGTCGACGGCGCTGGCCGGATCGGTGCCGAAGGAGCGGGCCTCGGCGGCGGTCTCGGCGAGGACGTCCTCGTCCAGGTCCTCGAAGGCCTCCCGCCACGGCTCAGCGGTCCGCTCGAACTCCTCCAGCACGGCGCGGAGGGCGCCTTCGACGGCGGCCGGCGACCACGGTGGCGGAGTGCGGGGCGCCCGGACGTTGTCGGTCAGTACCCGGGCCGCGCCGGGCCCCAGCGCCCGGCGCCTGGTCGTGCTCACCCGGCCGAGCCGGGGTCCGCGGTGTCGTGCTCTCCGGTTGGAGGGCGTACTGGTGGCGCTGGGATGTCTGCGGAGCGGAGGAAGCGTCATCGAACTGAATCGTCGACTGACGGTGTCTCGGTGACCTGTTTTGGTTCGAATTGTCTGTCAGATCTGATTGGCCGTCCTGACCTGCCCCGGCTTCAAGGCGTGAAGACTTGAGTGCAGGTCAGAGGTGCGACGACTACTGAGGTGCGGCTTTGACGTGTCGGATCACGGTCGATAGCGTCCGCTTGGTTTTCTCTTTGTCGGCGCGGGGGGCGGCTGGCGTCTCCCGGCTGGCGTTTTACCGGGAGTTTTGAATGCGTACTGTTAGAAGGCTGGCTCTGCCTCTGGGTGTGGCGCTGGCGATACCGGTGGTGGCCGGTTCGATGCCGGTCGTGGCGACGGCCGCTGAGGCCTCCGCTCCGGTGGCGGTGGAGAACTTCGCCTACCCGGACGCTGCGAAGGTCCTGGCAGAGCGGAACATCACCCTGAAGTCGGGCGACGGCCACATCGTGCTCGCGGACTGCGCCGCGGGGCCCGGTCAGGTGCAGCTCTACAGTCGGGCGGCGAACCCGAGCAAGGTCTGCTTCAAGATCAACGGGCCGGCCGGGTACCTCGCGTTGGAGATCCCGAAGATCTACAACATCAAGGGCGATGACCACACGGTCAAGGCGACGGTGAGCACCGACGGCAACGCCTCCACCTTCGACGTGGTCAAGAACACCTGGACCCCGATCGGGGAGGGCGGGACCGCGAGCAGTGCCACGACGCTGCTCGAACTCACCGCCACTGACGGGCCCACCGTACCGGCGAACACCGACTTTCCGGCCGTTGGCACGGTGACGGCGGGGAAGGCCGGCCGCGCCGACGCGCGTTCCTGCACGGCCACGCTCGTCGACCGCTACTGGGTGCTCACCGCGGCCGGCTGCTTCGGCGACGCCTCGGGTGCTCCGGCGGCCGGAACCACTGCCACCGTCAGCGGCCACACCGCCACCGTCGCCGAGTTGGTGACCCGTTCCGACCGTGACCTTGTGCTGGCTCGCTTGGCCACCCCGATCGACGGCGTCACCCCGGCGGCCCTGGCCACCGCCGCACCCACGAGCGGGCAGAGCCTGCAGGTGGCCGGCTTCGGGCGCACCGCTACCGAGTGGGCGCCGCTGAAGCCCCACACCGCCACCCACACCGCCACCGCCGTTGCCGCCACGACCGTGGACACGACGCCGGCCGCCGGGAACGCGGCGGTCTGCCAGGGCGACGCCGGGGCGCCGCTGCTGCGCGACGCCAACGGCACGAGCGAGGTCGTCGCAGTGGCCTCCCGCTCCTGGCAGGGTGGCTGCCTGGGCACCCCCGGGACCGAGACCCGCACCGGCGCGACCAGCAGCCGGGTGGACGGCCTGGCCGGCTGGGTGGCGCAGGTGAAGGCCTCCCGCCCCGGCAGCCAGGTGTTCGCGGTCGGTGGTGACACCAAGATCTGGACCAACGAGGGCTCCTACAGCACGAACGTGTGGGGCACCTTCGGACAGGTGCCGAACAACAGCGGCATCCGCCAGGTCAGCGCCGTCACTATGGGCGACAAGGTCCGCGTGTTCGCGATTGGCAGTGACCAGCAGATCTGGACCGCCACCAGGAGCACCACGACCGGCGCCTGGAGCGTGTTCGAGGCCGTACCGGGCAACAGTGGGATCCAGCAGGTGAGCGCCGTCGCCATGGGGGACAAGGTGCGCCTGTTCGCCATCGGCGGCGACCAGCGCATCTGGAGCGCCACCGGCGACTACACCGCCGGCACCTGGACCGCCTTCGAGGCCCTGCCCAGCAGCGGCATCAAGCAGGTCACCGCCACCACCGTCGGCAACACCGTGCGACTGTTCGCCATCGGCGGCGACCAGCAGATCTGGACCACCACCGGCGACTACACCGCCGGCACCTGGACCCCGTTCGCAGCAGTCCCCAGCAGCGGCATCCAGCACATCACCGCCACCAGCATCGGCAACACCGTGAGCCTCTTCGCCGTCGGCGCCGACCAGCAGATCTGGACCACCGACAGCACCGGCGCCGGCCCCTGGGCTCCGTTCGACGCAGTCCCCAACGCCAGCGGCATCAAGCAGGTGACCGCCACCACCGTCGGCGACACCGTGCGCCTGTTCGCCATCGGCAGCGACAACCAGATCTGGACCGCAGACAAGAAGGCCGACGGCAGCTGGACCACCTTCTACGCCGTCACCAGCAGCGCCATCCAGAACATCACCGCCACCCCGACCGGCTGACCCCGGCACCGGCCCAGAGCCGGCCCGCGCCCTGCTACGGGCCCTGGCCCCCCCGCCGGCGCCGCGCAGTCCCGGGCAGGCCGGTCACCCGGCCGGGCCCACACAGCCACCTGCCGCCCCGCCCCACCAGGCGGGGCGGCAGACCCTGTGCGCGTGCTGCATCCAGCCGCGCCCCCCAAATCCAGCAGTGCTTAGGGCCGTCCACCTCCAGGCCGGCCCCGGGCCGGCACCCCGGTGGGTGCCCCGACACAGACAGGAATACGAATTCCGATGAGGGAATTCTGGACCTCACGAGTCCCACGGTGGCGACTGGCCACCGGGCTCGTGGCAGGCGGCCTCCTCACAGGGCTGCTCACCGTCCCGGCCGCAGCGGCGGACACACCGCCGGCGACCGGGCCAAACCCCGACCGGGTAAAAACGGTTGCCGCCTGGCAGGCCGGCGGCCCCGCGGTGCGCCAAGCCGCGGAGAACGCGCTGACCGGATCCGACGACGACCTGAAGAAGTTCCTGGCCACCGGTCAGGCGGCCGCCGCCGACCAGGACCTGCGGGCGCAGATCGAGGAACTGGTCGCAAAGTCCGGCCCCGGTGTGCGCGAGGCCGGCACGGCCGCGCTGAAGGGTTCCGCAGCCGACCTCAAGGCCTTCCTCGACAAGGGCGTCAAGAAGGCCTTCGAGGACGACCAACGGGTTCTCCTGTCGCAGATCATGGCGGCCGGCGGCCCGGGGGTGAAGGACGCGGCGGGCAAGGCCATGGACGGCTCCCTGGAGGACGTTACGGCGTTCCTCAACGAGGGCCAGTTCAAGGCCAGGAACGACGACGACCGTGTCCACCTCTCCCAGCTGATGGCTTCCGGCGGTTCGGAGGTGAAGAAGGCCGCGGGCGCCGCCCTGGACGGCACCATGGAAGACGTCCAGCTGTTCCTCCAGTACGGCTACCAGACAGCCGCCGCCCACGACCAGGAGACCCTGACGGTCTCCCAGCTGGCGGACCTGACGACCAATGCCTCCACCCAGGCCGGGCAGCAGGCCCAGACTGCCAAGGACGCGGCCGGCAAGGCACTGGACGCCACCAAGCTGGCAAAGGAGGCCGCCGAGCGCGCCGCGTCCGAGACCAAGGCCGCCCAGGGCTCGGCCGGGCAGGCCTCCAACGCCGCCGGGCGCGCGGCGGACGCGGCCACCCGGGCTGCGGCCGCCGCGCAGACCGCCTCCACCGCAGCCAAGGCCGCCAACGAGTCCGCCCGCCAGGCCGCCAACGCCGCGGCCGATGCCGCCTCGGCCGCCACCAAGGCCGGCGACGCCGCCTCCCGGGCACTGGCCGCCGCCGGCGGGGCAGCCGGTGATGCGAGCAAGGCCGACCTGGCCCGCAACGCCGCCGTCACCGCCCGCAACGCCGCCGCCGACGCCCGCACCGCGGGGGAGGCCAGCCAGTGGGCCGGCCGGGCCGCCGCCCAGGCCGGCATCGCCGCGCAGGCCGCCGCCTCCGCCGGCATCAACGCCGCAGCCGCCGCCCAGGCCGCCCTGGAGGCAGCCGGCTACTCCGGTGAGGCCGACGGCGCCGCCGGCCGTGCCCGCCAGGCCGCCGCCCGCGCCAAGAGCGCGGCCACCGAGGCCACCCGCGCCGCCAACGCCGCCGGCAAGATCGCCGGCGACGCCGCGTCCGCCGCCGCCGACGCCCAACGGGCCGCCAACTCCGCCGCCGCGCACGCCGACGCGGCCGCAGCCGCCGCCGACGAGGCCGCCAACCACGCCGGCAACGCGGGGACCTGGGCCAACACCGCCCAGGCCGCCGCCACCGCCGCCAGCGCCGCCGCCGACTCCGCCGCGAACTCCGCCGAACAGGCCCACAAGATCGCGGACGTCGCCCGCGCCAGCGACACCGAGCGCCTCACCGCACAGCAGGCCGCCGAGATGGCCGCCGCCGAGGAAGCCTCCCGACAGGCCGACCAGAAGGCCAAGACCGCCGCCTGGGAATCCGGCAAGGCCACCCGGCTCGCCGCCGACACCGAGCAGCTGATCAAGGACGCCACCGCCGCCAGCACCGACCCCAAGACCGCAGCGCTCAAAGGCCGGCAAGCAGCCCTGCGCCTGATGGACTCCGCCGGCCCCTGGACCAAGGCCGCCGCCCAGAGCGCCCTGGAAGGCGACGACAGCACCGTCCAGGCCTTCCTCACCACCGACCTGACCACCGCCCGCAGCTACGACGACCGCACCAGTGCCATGGCCATCGCCCAGGACCCAGGCAAACTCGAGCTGCGCCTGGCCGCGGAGACCGCCAGCGTCGGCACACCGGAGCAGGTCCGCGCATTCCTGACCACCAGGCAGTACCCGGGCAAGGACGACGACGACCGCGTCCAGCTCTCCCAGATTATGGCTGTGGGCGGCCCTGGAGTGAAGGAGGCCGCCGGCAAGGCGCTCGACGGCACCATTGACGACGTCCGCGCATTCCTGACCACCGGCCAGTACAAGGCCCGCCAGGACGACAACCGCGTCCTGGTCACCCAGGCCATTGCAACCGGCGGCCCCGAAGTCCAGGCAGCCGCCCAGGCCGTCATGTCCGGCCCCGCCGAGCGCCTCGAGCCGTTCCTGCAGTCAGGCCTGTTCAAGGCCCGCGAACGCGACGCGCTGACCGCCACCCATGTGGCCACCATAGCCTCCTACCTCGCCACCATCGACGGCCAGGTCGCCCTCGCCCGCCAGCACGCGGCCGACGCCGCCCAGTCCTACGCCACCGCCCGCGGCGCCGCCGACGAAGCCGCCGGCTACGCTAACCAGGCCCGCGCCAGCGCCACCACCGCCGCAGACTGGGCCGCCAAGGCCGCAGCCTCCGCCCAGGCCGCCCAGGCCTCGGCCCAACAGGCCGCCAACTACGCCAAGCAGGCCCAGGCCTCCGCCGCCTCCGCCACCGACGCCGCCAGCCGTGCCGCGGCCTCGGCTGCCGCGGCCGCCGGGTATGCGTCCCGCGCGAGCAAGTTCGCGGCGGACGCCAAGACGGCCGCCGACCAGGCGAAGGCCTCGGCAATCGCCGCTGCCAAAAGCAGGGACGAAGCGTTCGCGGCCGCCCGGGAGGCCGCACAGCTGATCATGTCGAAGCAGCAGACGGAGGATGTCACCCGCAACGCGGTCGCCTCCGGGACGGTCGTAAACAACGGCGACGAACGCGCCTACTACGTCGAGGTCGTCGAACGGCCCGGCTTCCAGAAGCAGACCATCTCCGACAACCTCGAGCGGTGCGATCACGGCACCATGGGGTTGACGGACAGACTCGTCTACGGCGACGGCAACTGGCGCAAGAACGAGGCGGGAGTGCTGGTCTGCGACGTCACGACCACCGCCCTGTTCACCGGCACCGTCGACTACCTCATGCGGACCTGCCCCGAGGCTGGCCTGACGGTCGAACAGTGCAAGGGCAAGTACAGCGTCTGGGACACCATCGTGCTCAGCAGCACGACCCTGGACCGCAAGACCGTCACGACCACCATCGCGATGACCCGTGAACAGTTCTTCGCCAGCGGTGCTGCCCCAACCTGCTTCCTCGAAGTCTGCTACAGCGGCTCCGGGGCCGGCTTCCTGGCCAACATCCTGTATGGCGACGCCATCGAATGCATCAACCACCCCGGTGTCACGGAGGCGTGCGGCTTCGCTCTGGCGAACCTCCTCCCCGCCGCCACCGTCCTCAAGAGCGCGAAGGCCGTAGCGGCCTTCCGCGCCGCCGCCGCCACCGGCATCGGCGTCGCCGAAGCGACCGCCGCACTCGACGCCGCACTCGGGGCGACAAACCAGGCCCTCGTCAAGAGCCTCACCGCCACGACCGACCTCATCGCCAAGTTCCGCCTCACCCTCAAGGACGGCGCCGGAACCGACGACGCACTCAAGGCCCTTCGCAACGACCCCAACATCTCGCCGAGTCTCCTCGGCCAGCTCGACGGCGAAGGCAGACTGGCAACCGCCCTACGCTCCTGCCCAACCCAAGTTCCCAACAGCTTCCCCGCCGGCACCCTGGTCCTTCTGGGAGACGGCACGACCCGGCCCATCGAGACCCTCCACGTCGGCGACCAGGTGACCGCGACAGACCCAGTCACCGGCACCACCGGCCCGCGCACCATAACCGACACCATCCGCACTCCCGACGACCGCGACTTCACGGAACTCACCATCCAGGACGGTGACGGCCTCAAGGGCACCATCACTGCCACCGACCACCACCCCTTCTGGGTCCAGTCCACCCGCGCCTGGACCGACGCTGCAGCCGTCAAGCTCGGCGACACCCTGCGCACCGACACCGGCGCCACCGTCCAGGTCGCCTCCATCCGGCACTGGACCGGCCTCGAACCCGCCTACAACCTCACCGTCGACGGCCTCCACACCTACTACGTCCTCGCCGGCGACACTCCCCTCCTCGTACACAACATCACGCCCGCGGAGGAAGCCTGCCGGATCTTCGCGATCCTGGCGAAGATGCGAGTCCGCCCCGAGGACAAGGGCGCCACCCAGGGGTGGGCCAGCGTCCGGCAGGCCGATGGGACACTGAAGCTCGAACCCTCCTCTGTCGATAGCGGAGACTTGAAGAGCGCCGAGGTCAAGGAGATCAGTGACTTCCTCCGCAAACCGGAGACCGGCCTTCCCCAATTTCCGAGTGCCATGACTACCTACCCGACCGCTGAGCATGCCGAGGTGAAGATCGCCTGGGACGCTGCGAAGAGACGGGAGGAGGTCAAGGAGATAGAGATCGTGATTAACAACCGCGACGGGGACTGCACATGGGCCCGCCCCGGGGTTGGTTGCGCCTTCTCGATCCCGAAGATCCTCTACACGGACCAGACCGCGATCATCCGGTGGGTCAACAAGGAGGGCGTGCTGCAAAAGACTGAGATCCTCAAGGGAACGCGGGAGAACTGAAAGAATGATTCTGGAAATCAGCATGGCGGGCATCACTAAATATCCTGCGAACTGGGGCGAGACCGAAGAGATGATCTCGGAGGCCATCAGCTCGATCAGCCCCGAGGAAGTTGCTGCCGGACAGTACGGTGTGGGGTCGCAGGTATGGTTCTCTCTCATCGAACCGCAGGCCGAGCACCCATGCGCCTACCTCAGTGTCGCGGCCAACGAGACAACTGGCTTCGGAGCCATCACGTGGTGGACGGACAACCTCCCGCCCCGAGTGGGTGGAATCTACGACTACGTATGGATCTCCGACAACCCCACCCCATCCGAAATTGACGCGCAGCTCGTGTCCGATCCGCACTACCCCCTGTATCATGACCCCGCCAGCGCGATCCCGCTGGCTCAAGTCAGGGGCGTGATCGAAGAGTTCTGTAGCTCCGGCACCGGCGAACGCCCGGAATCCATTTCCTGGGTGACCGGAGAAATCAACGGGCAGAGGCATGACAGGCCGGACTTTGATATTTAACCGGTAAGCGATCGCCACTGAAGTTCGGTGCGGCGGCATGTCCCTGGGGAGCTCGGCAGCAAATACCGGAAGCATCAACCTGGTTCGTGCGCGTGGAATTCGGGGCCGGACGTCCCAGGTACAGGACCGAACCCCGCAGAACGAGGGAGCAGCAGTAGACCGCGAACGACGCGGGAACCCGGGCGGCACCGGCCCGAACCGCAGCGCGGCATAGACTCCCGCCGGTCTTGAGGACGTACGCAGGCCGCCACCCACCAGGGTGGCGGCCTGTTGCGTGCCAGCCGGAGTCCGCTGCGCGGCGGCCTGGTGGCGCTTCGGTCGCCAAGGCTGGCACACCCTGACCGGCGGGCTGGACAACCTGGACGGTGACCGGCTTCTCGCCGTCGAGCGCCGGGCTGCGGCCGCCGCCCGCAGGCTGAGTGGGAGGCGAGCCGCCCGGCCTGCACTGTTGCGAGAAGCTCACCGACGTGGAGTGGGACCGGGCCCGCTGGGGCGAGCGGAGGCTGTGCACGGCCTGCCACAAGGAGGAGTCCGACTGGAAGCGGGCCGAGCTCGCTGCCGAAGAGGCCGCCGCCGCCACGGCCGCCGAGGCCGCCAGTGCGAAGCTGACCTGTGACGGCGAACCTGGACCGATTGCCATCGAAGGTGGACCGAACGCAGTTCGAGACAGCGAAGATGGACCGCCGCATGGCCTCGGCAGGACGCCTCGGCTGCTCGGCCCGCTCCGAGGCACGACCTCGCCTACCGTCCTACCGTGGAGGCATGGCAGCAAGCGAGGGCGAGAATCCCCTTCACCCCGGTATCGCGGTCCTGACCGCATGGATGGCGAGCGACACACCGCTCATCGACCGCCTGAACTACGTGGACCAAGCGACCGTTCACAACTCGGAAGGCCCCGGCCCGGGGGTGGCGACGGTCGTGGGATTGGTCAAACTCGGACAGCGCCTGGTCCATGACCTGGCCGTAGCGAGTGGTGCCGAGGACACGGAGGCTTGGGCCCGTGACTATCTTCAGCGCCTCTCGCTGGAACTGCACAACCGTCCTGATGCTGACGGAGGCTGAGCAGCAGCTGACCTGCGCCGGTCCATCTTCGCTGTCACGAACTGCATTCGGTCCACCTTCGATGGCATTCGGTCCATTTTCTCTGTCACGGGTCAGAAGCACACCGGCTCCTGGTGGCGCCGCTCCTGACCGGTGGCCGTAGCTGCAACACGGGGGTGCAACACGACCGCGTTGCACCGCTGACCTGCGAAAACCCTCGGCGATTCGGGTCGGGAGGAGCATGTTGCGCCCGGCTCGGCCGCTGTGACCTGCGGTGGGGAGTTTGACCGGCGGGCTGGTGAGTTTCGCTCCGGGGCCGGCGGTGAGTTTGCCTGCCTCGGGTGCGGCCGCCCGGGGGTGGAAACTCCCCACCGCAGGTCAGGGCCGGTGAGTTTCGCCCCGGCTGGTCCGTTCGGGCGGCGGCGGGGTTCGGCGCGGTGGCGTGGTGGGCAGAGCCTGCGACATGACGACACCCATGACCAGGCGCCGCCGTCGCCGCCGTTCGGCCGCGCCCACCGCGTCCGCGCCCTCTTCACCGGTCCGCGCCGGATGGCCGCTGGCCCCGTCCCGGACCCGCGGCGGGTGCTGCCGGACCTGGTCCAGCGAGCACATCTCCCCGGGCGGCATGGTCGTGCGCACCACCTGGCACGAGCCCGCCTGCCGGACCTGGGGCCGGCCGTGAACACCCCGGCCGGGCCGGGTGCCCGGTTCGAGTCCGGCACCACGGTCGTGCGCCGCGACATCCACCTCCGCAAAGTCTGGTCAGCCCAACCCCACCGGGCGATCTCCGACACCGGCACCCTGCTCGAGATCGGCTACTGGCCCGGGATCAGCGCCCTCGCCCCGACCACGTGGACGCACGCGCTGCGCACCGGCGACGACACCTCCCGCAAGGACGGCCTGGCCAACCTCGCGGCCGGCACCTGGGAGCTGGAGCCCTGGGCCTGGCGGCACACCGTCCTGCGCTCCCGCTTCGAGACCGGCGAGTGGTTCTCCCTGCACCACTTCCAGGACCCGGCGACCGGTGAGCCGCTGCGCCTGTACGTGAACTTCGAGCGCCCGGCCGTGCGGACGCGGATCGGGATCGACACCCTGGACCTGCTCGTCGACCTGGTGGTCGAGCCCGATCTGTCCTCGGCGACATGGAAGGACGAGGACGAGTACGCCCACGGCCGCCGCCTCGGCTTCATCACCGACGCCGACCACCGATCGGTCGAGCAGGCCCGCGAGCGCGCCCTCGGCCTCCTCCAGGACCGGGCCGGCCCGTTCGCCGACCCGTGGCCCGCCTGGAAGCCGGACCCTGCGTGGCCGCTGCCCGTCCTGCCAAACGGAGCTGGCCAGTTTCTCCGGTAGACGGCGACGGATGCTCGCCCTGTCCGGCTTGGGTGTCGGTGGTGTCTGCCAGACTCACGCTGTGACGGTGGATCTGGTGGGGCTGCGTCAGCTTGTGGAAAAGGTTGTCCAGGGACTCGGTTCCCACACTCACCGGGAGCTTGACGAGTTGTGCCCGCAGCTCGGACTACCGCCGCTGCCCGCAGAGGGGTCGAAGAGCAAGCGGTTGGACGCGTGCCTGGCAGACCTCCAGGAAGAGAGTCTCGCCGGGGTTACGCAGCGGCTCCTCGGCTCAGATCGTGTATTCCTCGGCCGGGCGGACCGGGTCGCTCTCGAAGACGCGCTGTGGGCGGCAGGGCCGGTGGTGGAGATACCCGGGCGGGTACGTCGTGACCTTGCTCGCTCGGTCGACATCCTCATGCTGGTCTATCGGGCGGACCGCTTCATGCGGCTGCTGGAGCAGTGGTGGGTTCTGGAGGAGCCGTTCGAGGCGTTCATGGGGCCGTTGCCGAACGGCCTGCGAGCCCTGATCGACCAACATGTTTTCCGCAACCCCGGCGACTGGTCCACCGAGGAACTGTTTGAGCAGCTGGGCGCGTTCGAGGCCGGGCACGCGCGGTTCGGCCGCTTCCTCGAGGGCCTGGTCGCCCCGGCCACCGTCCCGGATGTGCCGACGCAGAACCGCATCGTTGAGGCGATCAACGCTCTGCTGGGACAGGCTGGCGCCCGCCTGGTGCAGACCGATCTGCGGGATGGCTACCCGTACTTCCAGCTCGTCCACACGGGTTCGGGACTCGGACGCAGCCCGAAGAACCTGATCTTCGCCTCGTCCGCCAAGCCCGACATCCGCTTCCGCAGCGCCGTCGACAACGACATCGAGGTTCTCCAGGGTCTTGACGAGGTCCTGTACTACGACCGGCCGATCGGCCCGGAGGGCGTCCGCTGGTGCGACCTGCAGCAGTGGTGGCAGGACGCCACCGGCACCACCGATGCAGAGGCCGCCAAGACGGCCCTCTACAACCGCCTGCTGGCGTGCCTGCCGGACGAGAAGGACTCCCCGCAGGTCCACCTCTTCCGCCTCTACCACCAGATCCACGGCCCCCACGTCCGGTCTCTGCCCGCCCTGCTTCCGGAGGTCTGGCTGCACTGGGACCACAAGACCGTCAAGAAGCGCGGTGTCGAGGCGCTGCTGCGCCACCGGATGGACTTTCTCATGCTCCTGCCGGGCGGCCGACGCCTGGTTCTGGAGGTCGACGGCCGCCACCACTACGCGGACGGCAAAGCGTACGCAGACACCGTGAGCGGAGACCGCGATTTGAAGCTCCGGGGCTATGAAGTCTTCCGCTTCGGCTCCACCGAGCTGAGCGATCCCGGCCGGGCCCGCCCGCTCCTGCAGGGCTTCTTCGCGGACCTCTTCGACCGCTACGACATGGGCATCCCACCCGCCCCGCAAACCTGACCGCTGCGCCCGGCCGCTTGGTGCCCGCCTCCCGCAGCCTTGGTGCCCGCCCCGGTGCCCGGGCACCAACCTTGATGGCCGCCCCGACGCCCGGCCAGATTCCTTGATGGTCACCCCACTGCCCGGATGCACACCTTGATGGCCACGCCGGCACCCAGGGGCACACCGTGATGGTCACCTTGGAAGGCGCCCCGGATACCTTGGAGACCGCCCCCGCCGCCGACCCGAAAACCTTGGAAGCCAGGTAAAAACCACAGGTCAAAGCATTGGTGACGACGTCTCCGGATACCTTGATGCCCCGCCCGGGGTGTTCCCGGCCGGGGCATCAAGGTACGGGCGCCGGTCAGCCCTGCAGCTGCGTCCAGCCGCACGGGCGCCGGCCTTCGGTACCGAGCGGGTGCCACACAGCGGCGGCGGGTCCGTGCTCGATGAGGTCCTCGAGGCGGGCCGCGCCGGTCGGGACCGCGGCCAGCAGCTCGGCGACGGCTGGCCGTTCCTCGGCCGCCAGGCGCAGCTCCTCCACCGCCGCACCGACGGCGGCGGCCGCGGTGCCGACCAGGACCACCAGCACGCTCGGGAACGCCCTCCACCGCCGCTCCCACGCCCGGCCCGCACCTCCGGCGCCCGGCTGCTCCCACAGCGAGGCGCAGGCCGCCAGCTGCTCCACGGTGTGCTCGGTGCCCGCACTCGGTCGGTGGAGCTCGGCGAACGCCCGCAGCCGCCGCCGGCCGCCGGTGGTGGTCGCGGTGTAGGCGAGCTCGGCGGCGGGCCGGTATGCCACCCCGCCGGGGCCGGCGGGGTGCTCGGGGGCGGGGACGAGGTCGAGCGGTCCGCAGCTCTCGCCGCGGGCGCGGGCGTCGGCGACGAACGCGGTGTGCACCCGGCCGAGGTCGAGGAGGTGGCCGCGCCCGTAGCGCAGGGCGGCCTGCTCGGCGGGCGCAGCCGGGTGGCCCGGGCGGTGGGCCTCGGGGAAGGTCGCGGCGGTGGCCGCCCCTGGGCCGGTGAGGTGCCAGGCCTTCGCGCGTCCGGCCTGGGGAAGGGTGACGAACTCGGCCAGGCCCTCTTCGTGCAGGCGGGCCATGCGCTTCTGGGTCTGCTTGAGGCCGGCCTGCCCGCCGTGCAGCTGGTGGAGCTGCTCGGCGGTGGCCAGCGTGAAGCGGGCAAGCGTCACCAGGACGTCGTGGTCGGTCTCCAGTTCCCCGTTCACGAAAGTGCTCCTCGCGGGTTTCGTGCACGGGGCCGTCCCGTGCTCGGAGAATGAAACCCCGCGTTTCTCGCCGGATTTCTTGGTGAAAGAGCCACTTTTTATAACGATTGCATAACTCCCACTACCAAGGTATCCCGCGTTCTAGCCGGTCTTCTCACCGGTCCGGTAACAGGTCCGTTATCCGGTCCCTTCCAACCTTGGTGGCCAGCTTTGGAGGCGTGGCCCTGACCTGCGGAGATGGCCATCAAGGTGCCGGTGAGTTTCCTTGATGGACCATCAAGGAAACTCACCGATACCTTGGTAGCCCTGGTGAGTTTGCCCGGCGCGCTTCCGTAGCCCCTGTCGTTTCCCCCTCCGAACCCCCTACCGGCCCTTGCGCGCTGAATGAGGGAAAACCAGCAGCTCAGGGCCCGGATCGGGCGCCGGGCGGGATTCCGACAACCCTCTTCTCCCGTCTTTCTGGTTTGGGTTGTGGTTGTTGGTGTCGGTTGGTTGGTTCAGGTTTCCGCGCCTGCGGCGGGCTTTTATTCTTTCTCGCGTCCGGCTGGTGCCGGCCGCTCGCGGATGGGGCGGATCGGCGGCGGCGCGCGGGCCCGGGAGGGCCTGGTGGTCGGTGGGGAGGAAACGGGGCACGGCTGTCAGGGGCGCGGGCTATCCCTCAGAGGCAGCCAGTGACCACCACCCCCAGGAGGAGCCCGTGAGCACCCCTCAGCGCCCCGCCGAGCCCGACGACAACGACCGCGACAACGACGGCCAGGGCGACGCCGTCGAACCCGCCCCGCCATCCCGGCCAGGCCGCACCGCCTACCGGCGCGGCGCCGCCAATCCGAACAGCTCCACCAACCGGCTGCGCGCGGACGTCCTCGGCGCGCTCGGCGTCCTCAAGGTCGCCACCGCCGACCAGCTCCAGCGACTGCTGCGCCCAGGCGCGGCGTCGAACACCGTGATCCGGCAGGCGCTGCGCGACCTCGCCCTGCACGGCCTGGTCGCCTCCGACGGCAACACCAAGACGGGCCACAAGACATGGCGGCTGGAGGGCGCGGCCGGACTGGAGGCGGCCGGGCACGTCCTCGGCCTGCCACGCTCCGACATGGGCTCAACCGCCCGGGGCGCCGGGCGCTCGGGTGCCCAGCACGCGATGGCGGTCAACGAGACCGTGCTCGCCTTCGTACGGGGCGGCACCGTGCCCGGGGCCGCGGGCGGGGTCGGCACGGTGCGGTCCTGGTCGACTGAGACCGAGTTCCTGCTGCCGGGCGGCAGGCGCAAGGTGCGCCCGGACGGGGTGTGGCAGGCCCCGGAGATCGGGGTGCCGGTGCTGATGGTCGAGGTCGACCGCTCCACGATGGCCCCGGCCGACGTCGCCGCGAAGTTCCCCCGCTACCGCGAGCTGTTCCGCGCCAGGGTCCGCGACAACGACCCGGCTCTCGCCGACCGGGAGCCGGCCGACCGCACGGTGCACTGGTGGCGCCGCACCTGGCCCGGCCACACCCGCACCGGCTACCCGCCCGTCGCCCTGGTCGTCACCGACGCCGGACCCCTCGCGCTGGCCAACCGCCAGCAGGCCGTCGCGGACCTGTCCGCCGACGGCTGGCGCGGCCGGTGGTGCTGGGAGGTCCGCGACTACAACGACGACGGCTGGCGCGAGTACGACGACGCCGTGCCCATCGTCGCGACCACCCTGGAGCTGCTGGCCGAGCACGGGCCGCTCGGGCCGGTGTGGTGGCGCTTCGGCCGCTCGGGCCGGCACCCCCTCATCGAGGCGCTGGAGAACCCGAACAACCGGGCCGCCTACGACCTGCGCCAGGCCGCCCGCGAGGACGAGGAGCACAAGGCCCATCAGGAGCTGATGGACTCCCTGGTCTGCATCGACTGCGGCGACGTTCCCGAGGAGGAGAGCTCCTGGGTGTACGGCAGCCGCCAGTGGACCCGCCGCCCCGGCGGCCGCTGCTGGCCCTGCCACCAGGACCGCGAGGAACGCCTGGAACGGGAGGCCGAAGAACAACTGGAGGCCGCCCGCACGGCCAACGCCGCGCTGCGCCCGTGCTGGACGTGCCGGGGCTCGATCGGCGGGAAGGCCGGGTCGCCGCTGGAGCTCGCGGAGAAGGCCGGCCCCGACCGGCTGGAGTGCCCGCAGTGCGTCAGCGACCGGGAGACGCAAAGCCTGGGTCCGCTGATGCTGCCGCTGCCGACCAAACGGGAGCAGATGGCCGCCCTGGTCTCCCCGCCCACCGACCGGTGGTGGCAGGACCGGCTACGCCACGCCAAGCTCTACCCGGCCAAGGACCGCGCCGCCTGAGCACCGGAGCCCGGTGCCTGTCGCGCCCCCTGTCGGTGGGACGGCCTCGACTTCGTGCAGGGCACCGTCGCCAGCATCGGCCTGCGCTGCCTCGACGACCGGGACCGATCGGCGTCGGATTCGGGCGAACTGGTGTCGGGCGGGAGTTGGTCACGGTTACTGTCTTGCCACGGCTCGGGACTTGCCGGGACGACGTGGAGAACGGGGGCGCAGGGTGGATGTGCGGGTGCGTCTGGTCAATGGTGACGCGGTGGAGGTCTCGGCGTTGTGGCAGTGGCTCAACGACGAGCGCGAGTTGCGTGGCCGGGTGGTCCGGGAGCCGGCCCCGATCGGTGCGACCGAACTCGGTGGGTTCGCCGATCTGTTCACGGTCGCGGTGGGTGCCGGAGGTAGCGGCACGGTGTTGGCGACATCGTTGATCGCCTGGATTCGGACCCGACGCACGACTGCGACTGTCACGGTCGAGGCTGACGGCAAACGCATCACCCTCGACATCGCAACCGTCGATGACATCTTCCCGCTCCTGCATGAACTCCTCACCCCCACCACGACCACCGCCGATGAGGGTTGAGCCCGTCCGGGCAGCCGACTGGCTCGCGATCCTGATCGGCGTAGGCAACTACACCGACAGCGAGTTCCCCCGGATCCCCGCCGCGGGCAACAGCCTGAGAGCACTCCAACGCGTTCTGGCGGACCCATTGTTGTGCGCGTGGCCCGGACGCATCGCAACGATCCACGATCCCGCGTCACGGGACGCGCTGTCCCTGACCCTGGCCGATCACGCCGAGCGCACCACCGGTGTTCTGCTCTTGTACTACGTCGGCCATGGCACACTGTCCCCGCGCGGCGATCTGTGTCTGACCGTCACCACCACTCGCGCTGCCCGGCCCGCCATCACGGGCGTGCCATGGGCCGATGTCGCCGAAGCCCTGCGTACCAGCCCCGCCCGCACCAGGATCGCCATTCTCGACTGCTGCTTCGCCGGGCAGGCCATCGAAGCCCTGACCACCGGGACACAAACCACCGTCGCCGACCTCGTCCACGTCGAGGGCGTCTACACCCTCACCGCGACCACCCGAAACCGCACCGCGCACGTCCCGCCCGTCGACCAGCAGACCCACGCCTGCACGTCCTTCACCGGTGAACTCGTCGACCTCATCGCCGAGGGCATCCCCCACGGCCCCGAAACCCTCACGCTCGGCACCGTCTACCCGGTCCTTCGTCACCGCTTGGCCGCGAAAGGCCTGCCCCTTCCCAACCAACGCGGGACCGACCTCGCCGACCGATTCGTCCTCACCTCTAACGCCTGGCGTCCGGTCACCTCACCGACCGGACGACCACCGGGGAGGACACGGGCGCCCGACGCCCGGACGACGGAGACACCCGTGGTACGGGCGCCCGACGCCCCGGCCGGGATCCGACGACGCACCCTCGTGACCGTCGGCGCGTTGACCACGGCCGCGGTGGTGACCGGGACGACAGTAGCGGCGATACTGCGCCTACACGAAACGCAAGACGACAGACTCACCGGCGACGGCACACCTGTGGTGGCCTTCAGCCACGACGGGCTGACCCTCGTCACCATCGGCCGGGGTAAGTTGGGCCTTCGGCTGTGGGACGTGGCCACCGGCGAGACCAGAGCCGAGATCCTTCCCGAGGCAGCCGTCGGGCTGAGCATCAATTCAATGATGTTCAGCCCCGACGGCAAGACATTCGCCACAGCCGGCTTTGACGGAGTCCAGGTACGGGACGCGGCCACCGGCGTGGTCACCGCCAATCTCCTCCCCGGGCACGGCGCGGGAGGGGTGGTGGCGAACGCGGTGGCGTTCAGCCCCGACGGCAAGACACTCGCCGTCGGCCACGAGAGGGGACTCACCCTCGTGGACATAGGCACCGGCAAGGCCACCGTCTCCCTGACCTTGCCCACCGTCGACACGTCCGACCCGTACTACCAACCCCCGGCTCTGAACGCGGTGGCGTTCAGCCCCGACGGGAAGACGCTGGCCGGCGGCGGCTACTACTACGGAGGGAAGGGCTGTTGGCTGTGGGACGTGGCCTCCGGTCACGCCACTATCACCTTCATCGAGGAAGCCACCGAGTCCGTGGCGTTCAGCCCCGACGGCAAGACAGTGGCCACCGGCGGCGTGGGCGGCGCCAGGCTGTGGGACCCCACCACCGGTCGCATCACCGCAACCTTTACCGGCGATCCCACCTACGAGGTTGCGTTCAGTCCCGACGGAACAAAGGTGGCCAGCGGAGGACAGACCGGCGCACGGGTATGGGATGCGGCCACCGGCCACGCCATCGCCACCCGCACGGGCAACCGCACCGACACCGTCGCGTTCAACCCGGACGGCACGATCGTCGCAGTCGGAACCGGGAACGTGCGGGTCGATGACGGCCCATCCGCGCCCCCCGCAACCGCCGGCTGCTGGCTGTGGAAACCTCCCCCACCCAAAACCACACCAACCCATCGCACCGCCTAGTAGTACTTCGTTAGGTCTGACGTGTTCGGGGGCGTCCCGGTCGGCGTGCATCGGGTAACTCGCGGTGGCAGGTGGGGCATTCGCCGGTCCAGGCCCGTATCAGGTCCTGGATGGCGTCGAGGACTCGGTAGAAGGTCAGGCCGGCGCCTCGACTTTTGGGTCGAGGCGCCGGAGGGTGAGGAAGGCGTGGGCGGCGGTGACCAGGGTGACGTGGTGGTGCCAGCCGCGCCAGGTACGGCCCTCGAAGTGGTCCAGGCCTAGGCCGTGCTTCATCTCGCGGTAGTCGTGTTCGATGCGCCAGCGGATCTTCGCCAGGCGCACGAGGCGGCGGATCGCCGTGTCGGGCGGCAGGCTGGTGAGCCAGTACTCGGTGGGCGCGCTCGCACCCGCAGGCCACTCGACCAGGAGGGTCTCGGCGGGCAGGACGCCGTCCCAGGCGGCGCTTGTGCCCGCGTCGGCGGCGGCGAGTGCCCGGGGGATCTTCCCGGCCGGTCGCACCTGCAGGACCCTGAAGCGCGAGCGCATCGCTCCGTGGCTGCCCTGGCGCCAGGTGACCTGCCGAAATGCCCGGCGCCCACCGGCGGTGGCGTGTTCGTGCAGAGGGATGGAATCGGTGCGGTAGCGGGGCAGTGTCCTGCGGCCGGCGCCGCCGTAGGCGGGCGCCTCGGGCTCCGCGTCGTGGCGGTGCGCGGTCTCGTCCCCGCGCACCGCCACGATGTAGTCCAGGCCCCGGGAGCGCAGGGCGTGCCGGAACGCCGCCGCCTGGCCGTAGCCGGCGTCGGCGACCACGGCCTGCGGGGCCAGCCCCCAGGCGATCAGCTCCTCCAGGGTCTCGATCGCCAGCCGCCACTTCTCGACATGCCCGATCTCCGCCGGCAGGCCGGTACGTCGCCGGCGCACGTCGCCGCGGTCGTCCCAGTCCGGTGGGACGAACAGCCGCCAGGACAGCGGGCTGGAGGCCTGGTCGGTGACGGCGTGGACGCTCACCCCGACCTGGCAGAGCGAGCGCTTGCCCAGCGCGCCGCAGTACTGCCGGGAGGTGGCCACGGACTGGTCGCCGGCCTTCGGGAACGAGGTGTCGTCGATCACCCACGCCTCCGGCACGAGGGCGGAGGTCATCTTCCGGGCGATCTGCCGCAGCACCGGCGCGTGGTCCCACGGCGACTGGCTGACGAACTGCTGCAGGGCCTGCATGTTCCCGTCCGGCAGCCGCTCGGCCATCGGCTGGATCGACTTGCGCCGCCCGTCCAGCATCAGCCCACGCAGATAGCAATCACCCTGCCGACGCTGATCCTTGCGCGCCAGGGACGCGAAGACCTCGGCCACGAAGTCGCCGAGGTCCCCGCGAAGCGCTTCCACCTCACCAAGATCCACAGGTCGCAGCATGCACCGCCACGACCGCCAAGATCAAATCAACCTAACGAAGTACTACTAGCGGGCGGCGGGTTACCGACTCGGATGTACCGCAGCCCCGAGCCACCGCCACCAGCTCGGATGCGACCCGTGTGTACCTCATATGCCTGCATGGTGACCAATGGCACGAGCTGTAGAAGAACCGCCACAACCCCAGATAGCGGTTGACAGGGGGCCCGGGTGTGGCCGCCGACCGGGCGGTGGCGTGCCGGACGCCTGCGGCCCTGATGACCGATCCATCCTGTTTGAACAGCTTTCATGCTGGTATGGCGGCAGGGCGTGGAAAAGTTGTCCACAGGTGAATCGGGGTCAGATCTCAAGTACAGCCCGGACGAGAGGATCTGACACCAAATGACCGCTATCAACGCAATCGCGTGCCACCGCCGCCCTGAGGACGTGCCCGCCTGGGGCTTCCACGTCGAGGAGCGCGTGGGCTGGCCGGTGGCGGAGCGCTCCGCGGAGCTCGTCGGTCTGGCCCTGGCCGGGCGCCTGGACCAGACGGTGCCCGTGGACGAGTTCGATGCGCTGGCGCTGCGCGTGCTGAGCCAGGAGTACGCGCCCGAGTGCGCGGTCACCCTGGCGGTGGAGCACTGGCTCGCCCTGCACATCGACGCCGACCCGGACCTGAGGGACCTGTTCTTCTCCGGCGCGGAGTACACCATGGACCGCGTGGACCAGCAGAACCAGTCGCTGCGCACACAGCAGCGGGCGTGGCTGCGCCGCCAGGAGCCCCGGCGCAGCCCGGCGCTGGTGGCGACCGGAGTGGTGGTGTGCGGCTGCCGGGTCCGCTTCGAGGCGGTCGCCTCCACCGGCGAGCCCTGCACGCACTCGCGCCGGTGGATGCGCGACGACCCCGGGTTCAACGAGGGCGCGGGGGAGGAGGTCTTCGAGCAGGGCCTGCAGAGCTGTGCGGACTGCCCGGCGGGGTGCGTGGCCACGGTGGCCTACGTCGACTGCCCGTCGTGCGCGGGCTGGAGGGACACGACCGCCGGGTGAGCACGGTCGCCGCGCTCCAGCCGCTGCCCCGCGCCCCGATCTCCGACTGCCGAGCTGGGCATGCGCTGGGAGCAGGCGGGCGCCGGGGAACACGGCACTGCAACAGGCGGTGCAACGCGCGCAACGCGGGCCCAGTGTTGCATTCCTGACCTGGGTCTTTGTCGCTTCTGGAGGGCCGCCGGGCCGTGTTGCAGTGGGCGTGTTGCACCCTGAACGGCCCGGCGGCCGGGCCTGCGTCGCCTGGGGCCGCGCCGGACCACCTCGACGTGCGGTGGCGGCGCGGAAACGCATGGGAACCTCCAGTTACTGCATGTGTCCACGTCGATACACACGGCATGGAAGGTTCGATTCGCCGCCACCCGGCCAGAGGCTGCGGGAGGCTCCTGCCGAGTCAGAGGCGGCGTCTTGCCTGCTCAGGCTGGAGGCGGCCGCGAGGGCGCCCCGCTAGGCCGATCGTGTGCATACCTGTGCGCCTGTGTTTCTGCCAAGCGCGGGCGGTGCCCCCATGTGTCGCTCGGCCTGGCCGAACCGGCGGGCGGCCCGGCGCGCCCGCCTCGCACCTGCATGCCCGTCCCAGGTCAAGGGCCTGCTTCATCTCCCGGTAGTCGTGCTCGATCCGCCACCGGAGCTTGGCGAGCCGTACCAGGGTGGTCAGCGGGGTGTCTTCGGGCAGGTCGGACAGCCAGAACTGCACCGGCGCGCTCTCGCCGGCGGCCACTCCGCCAGCAGCCAGCCCGGCGAGGAGGCTGCCACGGTCCCCGGCTTACTCCGGGACAGCTGGCGCAGCTCGCCGAACACGGCGTGGAATGGGCATGAGCGGCCGCGGTGGGGGCCGGGGGCGGCCCGGCTCGGGGAAGGCCCGTAGAACGGCTGTGTAGGCGGCGGCGCGGCGGCCGTACCGCCGACCATGACGTCGCCTCTTGGCGCGCCTCCGCCGCGGCTTTGGCGGCCACCAGGTTCGGATCCCCCTCTATGCCGATCGCCGCCAGCAGGTCCTGCTGGTCGGCCTCCAGGCCGGGCCGGCCGGCCCGCTGCGCTTTGCACCCAGCGGCCGAGATGCTCGCCCTCGTACACCGTGTCCTGTGGCAGCATGGTCCAGTCGACTCGGCCGTTGGCCTCGAGCCACCACTGGCGGGCGGTGGCGTAGGCGCGCTGCCAGGTGATCGGCTACACCGGGCACCAGAACGGGGCGATCTCCTCCAGGGCCCGCCGCCGCTCAGGGGTGCTGGGTGATGGCAGCCGACAGGTCACGCCGCGGTGTCATGCGCGTTCAAAAGCCAGAAGCTGCTTCCGGAATGCTGCGGGGGGCATGCCGTAGGCTTCGCGAAATGCCCGGCTGAAGGCCTCCGCGTGACGGAAGCCCCGCTTTGCTGCGATGACGTGCACTGGTACTCCCTGGCGAAGCGGGTCGGACAGGTCTCGGTGTGCTCGCGCGAGTCTTTGCTGATGCAGGAAGCCTGCAACGGTCGTTCCGTCCCCCTCCTGCCGGAACAGACGGTGGAGATAGCTGACGGATATGTGGTGCGCGGCGGCGATGGCGGCGATATCCAGCCGGGGGTCGTCCGAGGTGTCTCGTATGAAGGCCTTGATGCGGAGAGTCAGGGTTCGGCGGTGGGACTCCGGGGTCAAGGACCGGTCGGCGTCGAGTACGCCGGCGAAGAGGGAGGCGATGAGGTCGGCCAGCACGGTGCTCAGCCGCGGGCCGTCGGCCGGCTGATAGGAGTGGCTGTCCGCCGCCAGCTGGGTGAGGAACGTGGCCAGCAGCGCTCCCATGCCGTCTCGGGCCGAGATGCGCTTGCCGATGACCTGGTCGGCGGCACGTGGGGGAAGCGGGATAAGCGCCTTGGGGATCTCGACCCCGATGACCTCGAAGGGCTCCGGACCGGTGCAGAGTTCGAACGACCGCGAGGTGTCGCTGGTGTGGTAGTCGAACACGCTGTGGACGAGGGTCTCTTTGCCCAAGGTGACCATTCCTGTCCCGCGCTTCACCAGGGAAAGATGGTAGGCCTCGGGATCGGACTTCCTTATCAGCTTCGCGGTGCGATGGAAAGTAAGAGGGTGGCATTCCAGGGGGTATACGGTTACCTCACCGAGCGAAATGTTTCGCTGATTGACCCAAAAGTCGGCGGCGTGCTCGCTTCGCATGTCCATCGGTGCATGCGTCTCCGACATGAGGGCCCGCCAGCACTCGAAACGCTCTCCAGGCTGGAGTGCCGAACTCCGAAACGTACTCTCAGGCAGCATGATCACGGGTCTACATCGGTGGCCGTGGACAAAGCAAACGGACTCTCCGGGGCTTGGCAGCCTCGAACCGCGTCGAGCAGGACATATCAGCCCATTTCCTACAAATTGGCCAGCATTTCACTGTCCATCCAGGAGCGGCCAGCGGCGGCAGGCGCGCAGTACACGGTCCCCGGACGGCCGCGCAAGACGGTTTCAGGAGCGGGGCGCAAGGGTGGCTGAGAGTGTCGACTCTCCGTCAAGAGTGTGTGCACTCCTGGTCAATGACGTGACCGTGGGGCTTTGAAAGAGTGATCGACAAGGCCTATCGGCTTTGACTTGTCCCGGGGGCCCTGTGGCGTCCAATTGGCTAATTGGCCTGGCTGCGTTGCCATGCCCCGGCATGCCTTTTCTGGAGTTTTCGTGCGCTTGTATCGCAGGCTGGCCTTGCCGCTCGGTGCGGTTCTGTCTCTACCATTCATGGCCATATCGGGTACGGCCGTGGCCGCGGAATCCGCGCCGCAGCTCGCGGTCGAAGACTTTGCCTATCCCGGCGCCGCGAAGATCCTCGCGGAGCGGAACATCACCCTGAAGACGGGGGACGGGCACATCGTCCTCGCCGACTGTGCGTCAGGGCCGGGTCTGGTGCAGCTGTTCAGCCGGGCCGCAAGCCCGAGTGAGGTGTGTTTCAGGATCACCGGGCCGACCGGTTACCTGGCCCTGGAGATCCCGAAGATCTACAACATCAAGGGCGACGACCACACGGTCAAGGCGACGGTGAGCACCGACGGCAACGCCGCCACCTTCGACGTCGCCAAGAACACCTGGACCCCGATCGGGGAGGGCGGGACCGCGAGCAGCACCACCACGCTGCTCGAACTCACCGCCACCGACGGCCCGGCCGCACCGGCGAACACCGACTTCCCGGCCGTCGGCACGGTGACGGCGGGGAAGGCCGGCCGCGCCGACGCGCGCTCCTGCACGGCCACCCTCGTCGACCGCTCCTGGGTCCTCACCGCAGCCGCCTGCTTCTCAGGTGCCTCCGGCGCGCCCGCCGTGAAGAGCATTGCCACCATCGGCGGGCACACCGTCGACATCGCCGAGCTTGTGCCCCGCGGCGACCGTGACCTCGTCATGGCCCGCCTCGCCGCACCGATTGACGGCATCACGCCCGCCGTACTCGCCACCGCCGCGCCGACGGCGGGGGAGAGCCTGCGCGTTCCCGGCTACGGCCGCACCGCCACGGAGTGGGCCCCCTTCAAGGTCCACACCACGACCCACACCACCGGTGCCACTTCCGCCACCGGCATCGACACCGCGCCCGCCGCCGGTGCGGCGGCGCTCTGCCTGGGCGACGCCGGAGCCCCGATGCTGCGCGAGGCCAACGGCAGGACCGAGCTGGCCGCCGTGGCCTCCCGTTCCTGGCAGGGCGGCTGCCTCGGCGCCGCGGGCGAGACCCGCACCGGAGCGGCCGGCGTCCGCGTGGACGACGTGGCCGGCTGGGTGCAGCAGGTCCGCGCGACCGCCCTCGGCTGGAAGACCCAGACGCTGGTCAAGGCCGACACCGGCCTCTTCCAGGGCACCCGTCTCTACGACGGCACCTGGACGCCGCTCGAGGACGTCCAGGCCAAGGCCGGCAGCATCGGCGGCGTCAAGGCTGTGAGCGCCGCCGGCATCGACGGCGACACCCACGTCGTCGCCCTCGGCGGCGACGGACGCCTCCACCACGCCGTCCACCGGCCCGACGGCACCTGGTCCGCCTTCGGTGACGTCAACGCCGCCGCCGGGGACCTCGGCAAGATCACCCAGGTGTCCGTCTCCTCCACCGGCGCCGACCTGCAGGTCGTCGTCCTCGCCGACGGACAGCTCTTCCACACCATCCGCTACGCCGACGGTAACTGGAGCCACTTCGGTGCCGTCTTCTCCGCCGCCGGGCAGCTGAACGGCGTGACCGCTCTTGCCGCCGCCGGCTCCGGCAGCGACCTGCAGGTGGCCGTCACCGCGGGCGGAAGGGTCTTCCACACCGCCCGCATCGGTGCCACCGGCGACTGGACCGCCTGGGGCGCGGTCGACGCCGCCGCCGGCGCCACCGGCCCCGTCACCTCCCTCGCCATGACCCGCCAGGGCGACGACATGAACCTCGCCGTCGTCACCGACACCGGCGCCCAGTACCACACCGTCCGCTACGTCGACGGCAACTGGAGCGCCTTCCAGCCCCTGACCAGCGTGCTCGGACAGGTCACCGCCACCTCGGTCAGCGCCGCCCCCGTCGACAGCGACGCCCAGTTCGCCATCACCACCACCGACAACCGCCTCCTGCTCACCGCCCGTCACGCCGACGGCAACTGGAGCACCCCCCAGACCGTCGACCTGACCGGCGCCAGCGGCAACCACACCGGCACCGCCATCGCCGGCACCCTCTGACCCGGGCCGGGACCAGGGGAATCCCCACCGCGCGGCGTGGCGCCTTTGCCACGCCGCGCACCTCTGAGCGATGACCAGCGCCGTCGGCACAAGGGCCGACGGCCGGGCGGCACTCCGGTGCCCGACAACAGATTGGGACTGCGAATTCCGATGAGGGTGTCATTGGCATCACGGGCCAGGGCCCGGTCGCGTCTCGCGGCCGGGTTCGTGGCCAGCGGCCTGCTGACAGGCCTGCTGACAGCTCCGGCGATGGCGGCCGACGTACCGCCGGCGACCGGGCCGAATCCGGACCGGGTCGCGGCGGTCGCGGCGTGGCAGGCCGGCGGCCCCGCAGTGCGCCAGGCCGCGGAGAGCGCGTTGACGGGCTCCGACGACGACCTGAAGAAGTTCCTGGCGAGTGGTCAGGCGGCTTCGGCCGACCAGGACCTGAGGGCGCAGATCGAGGAACTGGTCGCGAAGTCCGGTCCCGGTGTGCGCGAGGCCGGCACGGCCGCGCTCAAGGGTTCCGCCGCCGACCTGAAGGCGTTCCTCGACAAGGGCGCGAAGAAGGCCTACGAGGACGACCAGCGGGTCCAGCTCTCCCAGATCATGTCGGCGGGCGGCCCCGGGGTGAAGGACGCCGCCGGCAAGGCCATGGACGGCACTCTGGAGGACGTCAACCGATTCCTCACCGAGGGCCAGCACAAGGCCAGGAACGACGACGACCGCGTCCACCTATCCCAGCTGATGGCCTCCGGCGGACCGGAGGTCAAGAAAGCCGCCGGCGCCGCGCTGGACGGTTCGATGGAGGACGTCCAGCTCTTCCTCCAGTACGGCTACCAGACCGCCGCCGCTCACGACCAGGAGACGCTGACGGTCGCCCAGCTGGCTGACCTGACGACCAACGCCTCCGCGCAGGCCGGGCAGCAGGCCCAGGCCGCCAAGGACGCGGCCGGAAAGGCGCTGGACGCCACCAAGCTGGCGAAGGAGGCCTCGGAGCGGGCGGCGAACGAGACCAAGGCCGCCCAGGGCTCCGCGGGGCAGGCGTCCAACGCGGCCAGCCGTGCGGCGGACGCCGCGACCCGGGCCGCCGATGCCTCCCAGACCGCCTCCTCGGCGGCCAAGGCCGCCAACGAAGCGTCCCGGCAGGCCGCCAACGCCGCCGCTTCGGCGGCGTCGGCCGCCACCAAGGCCGGCGACGCCGCAACCCGGGCGCTGGCCGCCGCGGCCGGCGCCGCAGGCAACGCCGGCCAGGCGGAGGCGGCCCGAAATGCCGCCGTGACCGCGCGCAACGCCGCCGCCGACGCCCGCTTCGCTGGGGAGGCCAGCGCGTGGGCCGGCCGGGCCGCCATGCAGGCCGGACTCGCCGCGCAGGCCGCTGCCGCCTCGGGCGTCAACGCCCAGGCCGCCGCGGAAGCCGCCGCGGAGGCGGCCGGCTACTCCGGTGTCGCCGACGGCGCCGCCGCCCGTGCGCGCCAGGCCGCCGCCCGGGCCAAGAGCGCCGCCGCCGAGGCCACCCGCGCCGCCAACGCCACCCTCACGATCGCGAACCAGGCCGCCGCAGCGGCCGGCGACGCCCAGCGCGCCGCCAACGACGCCGCCGCCCATGCCGAAGCGGCGGCGTCAGCCGCCGAGGAGGCGGCCAAGCACGCCGGTGACGCGTCGACAGCGGCGAACCTCGCGCAGACGGCTGCCGAAGCGGCCGACGCGGACGCCAACTCGGCGGCGAACTCCGCCACGCAGGCCCACAAGGTCGCCGACATCGCCCGAGCCAGCGACACCGAGCGCCTGGCCGCCCAGCAGGCCGCCGAGATGGCCGCCGCCGACGAAGCCTCCCGCGAGGCCGACCTCAAGGCGAAGACCGCGGCCTGGGAGAGCGGCAAGACCACCCAGCTCGCCGCCGACACCGAACAGCTGATCAAGGACGCCACGGCATCCGGCACCGACCCGAAGACCGCCGCGCTGAAGGGACGTCAGGCCGCCTTCCGGCTGCTGGACTCCGCCGGCCCGTGGACCAGGGCCGCAGCGCAGACCGCGCTCGAGGGCGACGACTACGACGTCCGAGACTTCCTGACCACCGACCTCGCCGTCGCCCGCGACCGCGACGACCGCACCAGCGTGATGGTGATCGCCCAGAGCCCCGGCAGGCTCGAGAAGCGCCTCGCCGCCGAGACCGCGTCCATCGGAACCCCCGACCAGGTCCGCGCGTTCCTGGCCACCGGGCAGTACCCGGGCAAGGACGACGACGACCGCGTCCTGCTCTCCCAGATCACGGCCGCCGGCGGCCCGGGCGTGAAGGAGGCCGCCGGCAAGGCTCTGGACGGCACCATCGACGACGTCCGCGCTTTTCTGACCACCGGTCAGTACAAGGCCCGCGACGACGACAACCGCGTCCAGGTCACCCAGGCCCTCGCCAACGGCGGCCCCGAGGTCAAGGCCGCGGCCCAGGCCGTGCTCTCCGGCCCCGCCGACCGACTCGTGCCGTTCCTGCAGAACGGCCTGCCCAAGGCCCAGCAGCGCGATGCGATGACCGCCGCCCACGTGGCAACCATCGCCTCCTACCTCGCCACCATCGACGGCCAGGTCGCCCAGGCCCGCCAGTACGCGGCCCAGGCCGCCCAGTCCTACGCCACCGCCCGCGGCGCCGCCGACGAAGCCGCCGGCTACGCCAACCAGGCCGGCCAGTCCGCCCAGCAGGCCCAGGGCTTCGCCACCCAGGCCGCACAGTCCGCGCAGGCCGCCCAGGCCTCCGCCGCACAGGCCGCCCAGTCCGCCAAGCAGGCCCAGGCCTCCGCGGCCACCGCCAACGCGGCAGCCCGCAGCGCCACCATGTCAGCAGTCATGGCGACCGGCTACGCCGCCCAGGCCCGCCAGTACGCGGCCGACGCCAAGACCGCCTCCGACCAGGCGAAGGCCTCGGCAGCAGCCGCCGCCAAGAGCCGCGACGAAGCGAACGCGGCCGCCAGGCAGGCCGCAGAGCTGGTCATGACGAAGCAGAAGAACGAGAGCACCGAGGGGAAGCTGCAGGACGGCACCGCCGTCGTCGACGACCAGGGCCGGATCTCCTTCATCGAGGCCTCCCCTCAGGGCGACGCGAAGGTGGACGGCGTCCAGGACGACCTGGACCGCTGCGCCGCGGGCGACATGATGCTGTCGATCTACGGCAAGGTCCTGAAGCCCCTGGACACCAGCGTCTGGCACAACGATGCGTCCGGAAAGCCGGTTTGTACCGTCAACCTCACGGTCAGGGCGACCGGCACCACTGACTACATCCTGCGGACCTGCCCCGAACCGAACCTGACGATCGCCGCCTGCCGCGGCAAGTACACCGTCTGGAACACCGTCCTCGTCAGCAGCGAGAAGACGGACGTCCAGTACCCGCAGACCGTCGAACTGACCTACGCCGACTACCTCAAGAACTACAAGCCGAAGAATCACGGCGTCGAAGACCTCTGGAAGATCATCACCGGAGACTTCGTCGACTGCTACCACGACTTCGGCTTCAACAAGCCCTGCGTCCTGGCCGCGGCCAACTTCATCCCCTACGAGAAGCTCCTTGCCAGCGCCAAGTCAGTCGTCGCGTTCCGCTACGCGCTCGAGACCGGCATCGCCATCGAGGACGCCAAGCTCGCCCTCCAGGCGACCCTCGAGGGTTACAGCAAGGCGGCCCTCGCCAAGGTCACCTCCACGGCCGACCTGGTCAGCAAGTTCCGTCTCACCTTGAAGGATGGTGTCGGCACCGAGGCGGCGCTCAACGCGCTGCGCAACGAACCCAACGTCGACCGGGCTCTGGTGGCACAAGCCGAAGCCGAAGCCAAGTTCAACGCGATTGCTCGCGAAACATGCCAGGTCAACAGCTTTCCGACCAATACCCGTGTGCTGCTCGCCGACGGATCACGGCGGGCGATCCAAGAGATCCGCACCGGCGACCAGGTCAGGACCATGGACCCCGGGACCGGCGCTCCGCGCAGGCAGCCGGTGACCGCAACGTTCGCGCATGACACCGAACGGCTCGTTGACATCGGCCTTGCCGATGGCAGCACCCTGTCCACCACGGCCGGCCACAACATGTACGTCGACGGCACCGGCTGGACCCCTGCGTCGAACCTGCGCGTCGGCAACAGCTTGCGCGGCGCGGACGGTTCCCCGCGAGCGGTCACGTCCGTGAACGACCGCACCGGCCTCGCGCCGCAGCAGGTCTTCGACCTGACCGTGGACGGTGACCACACCTTCTACGTGAGCCCCGGCGACAACAGCGGCCAGGACGTCCTTGTCCACAACTGCATCGACATCGTGGCCGACGGCACCCTGGAGAACGCACATACCCTGTCGGATCACGTGGGTCTGAGCGCCAGGCAGATCGAGGACAAGATCGCCAAGAACGGGATAGCCACGGTGTGGACCGACAAGGCCACGGCCGCTCAATCCGTTTCGGATACGTTCAAGCAGTGGTTGGCGCGGTCCCCGAAGAACGCCGCCAAGCTGGAGAAGTGGATCAGCGACCAATCGAAGAAGAGGTTCTTCGATCCGGATGTCGACCTGTTCCCGATCGACTGGGAGCTCAGGGACGCCGGATCGCTTGGCACGGTGTACACCAAGGCCGACGGCAAGATCGTCTCTACCCCGACCGGCAGCAAGGTGGTGATCCGATTGAAGTACGTCAAAAACCACACCGATAAGTTCGTCGTCTACACCTCGTACCCGCAGTAGAGAATGATCACCACCGTGAAGCCACGCGACGATTTCGACGAAGACTTCGGCCTCACCGGGCTCACGAAGTACCTCGCAATGCACCTCACGCTCCGGGACGAGGCCGCCACCCTCGACCTCATCCAGCGGCTTTCTCAACGGGAAGGGCCCGTGTACGCACAGGAGGTGCTGGACGACGCCCGACGCATGGCGCAGTCGCGCCTGCCGGAAGACGCGCTCGCGACCCTGTGGCTGGCGGCCAGCGGAGCGCGTTTCGACCCGGTGGGCTGCGGGCTCGGCATCCGCACGTGGCTGCACCGGGTCGAAAGCTCCTGCACTGCCTTCATCCGCCAGCGCGAGCTGTCCTTCGTCTCCGCGCTCTCGCCGACTGACCCGGACCCCGCGCTCCGGGCAGCCGTGCTGGCGGAGTTGCAGGGACTCGGGCCAGCGCTTGCCGAAGCGGCCGTAACCAGCCTCTGCATTCCGCCGCTACCTGGTCTGGTGCCCGCGTTGGAGGCGGGGGTCGACGAACTCGGCCCAGACCTCGGGTTCCGGCTCTTCCTGCGCGTTGTGAAGGTCTACTTCGTTCCGATCGGCGCGGCCCGGCTGAGCCGGTTCGAGGAGATCGGCCGCAGACTCGGCTACCACGAGTGGGTCGTCGAGGACGGAAACCTCAACATCTGGTCGGACCTGGAGGACTGACAGCGACATTACGCCCCGGATGGGTCCCTCCCACTGGGGCACGTCGAACGGCCGGTTTCCCGCGGATCTCGTGGGAAACCGGCCTGGACTCGATCATCGAGGTGTCCTCTGCCGCCGCGGTCGCCTGGCAGTTTCCCGCCCGCGACCACGCCGTGCGCGAGGCCTGCGAGAAGACCACCCTGAGGATCACCACTGTCCCCTTCTTCGCCCTCGCCGCCTACGTCACCGCCGACTCGATCCGGGTGCTCACCGGCATCGGCGAAGCCGAATGCTCCATCCCGAGCATCGTTCCGACCGCGCTCTCGCTCGCGGTGATGCCGTTCCTGTCCGCCGCCCAGCGCAAGGCCGGACGCGGCACATCGTCGCCGGCCTGGCCACCGCCCTGCGGGCCGGGGTCCTGACCGCGGACGCGGTCGCTACCTGGGTTGTGCCACGCGGCGCCGCCGCAGACAACGAGCTTGCTCGACCGCCCAGCCAAATGCCTATTTGACTTACTCGAACGGCGTGTGCGGCTGTCAGGGGTGGGGCGTAGAGTCGATTTAGCGTTTCAAGCTAGGTGAATAGGCGTGGAGGTCTGGGTGTGTTCGTGACGACCGGGCAGGCCGGGACGGCGCTGGGGTGCTCGATTCCGACGGTGAAGAAGCTGATGGCCACCGGCGTGGTCCCCGGCGTGCGCGCGACAGGCCGGCAGGTGTTCCCGCTGGCCGCGCTCCAGCAGTTGCAGGCCCGCCCGGTGGCGGATCTGGCTGCGTTCGTCGTTGCCGAGGTGGCGGTGCTACGTGCGGACGCCCCGCAGAGGGTCGACGAACCGGACCGGGAGTGGATCGGCTTCGGAGCCTCGCTGAGCCCGGAGCAACTGCTGGCTTCACTGTCGGGCTGGTGGCGGTGCGACCCGGCCCGGGTCGCGGTGCCCGCCGTGTTGCCGGTGACGGTGGCCTCCTTCGTCGTTGCGGTACTGACCGGCCTCACCGAGTGGGAGTCCGACGGCACCGTCGGCACTGCGGGCCGGTTCCGCTTCCCGAAGGCCCGCTTGGCCGGCTACCTGACCGATCTCACCGCCCCCGCCAACGCCGCCACCCCGGCCACCGCGGAGGACGCCTGGCTGGCGAACCTGCTGCTCGGTACCCGCCTGCCGTCGGTCTCGGGCGGCCCGATCGCCTACGTCTCCACCGCTGACCTTGCGGACCAGACCATCACCGAGGGGGAGCAGGCCTGATGGACCGTAAGACGTACACCGCCGAGCTCGCCGGTCTGCGCGAGCTGCGCACCGAGATCACGGCCGCCGAGAAGGCCGTCGCCGCCGCGCAGAAGGAGCTGGACAAGCTCACCGCCCAGCGCTCGCGCCGCGTGGCCGGGCTCGCGGGGTACGAGGGCGCCCAGGCGCCGGCCATCGCGAAGGCCTCCGGGCTGACGCTGGCCGATGTCGTGCGGATCGCCCCGCTGCTGGACCCGACCCCGGCCGCCGTCCGCGCCGCCAAGGCCGACGACCAGGCCGCCGTCACCACTGCACCCGCCCCGGCACCCGTGGCCGAGGCCGAGCCGGTCTCCGGGCCCGTCGCCGCGGTGGCCCCGGCGCTGACCCGCCCGGCCCCGACCGCCGCCGAGGACCAGGCCGTCGTCGAGCAGCCCGCCCCCACTGCCCCCACTGCCCCCACTGCTCCCGTTGCCGCCGCGCCGGTCGTCCCGCCGGTCCCGGTCGCCCCGGTCGCCGCTCCGGTGCATCCGATGGTCGAGGCCGGTCCGCGTGAGCTACCCGCCCTCCCCGAAGGCCCGGCGGGCGCGCGGTTCGAGGCCGTGACGACCGGTCTGGTCTCCAAACGCCCGAACTTCGTCCAGCAGGCCCGCAGCACGGTGTTCCTGGACGCGGCGGCCGGGACGCTCGCGGTCCGCGACCAGATCGTCCGGGTCGACCTCGGCGCCCGCACCCCGGGCGAGATCCTGGACGCCGTCCTGCACGCCGCGCCCGGCACCGAGCGCGTCTACATCACCGCCGGCGCCCCCTGGCACGACGGCGCCGAGCGCTACTCCACGCTCAAGGACGCCGTCGCCGCGTGGCTGAACACTCCGTCCGAGCGGTGGACGACCGCGGTCGGTTCGGGCCGGGACAGGCTCGCCGGGCACTTCGTCCACCAGCGCCAGCCCGTCGGCCGCTACGCCCCGGCCGCCGCGCCGGACAGCGGCAGCACGGAGATCCGGAGCATGGGGGAGTGGTTCGACCCGGACGGCGCCGACGTCGTGACCTGCCGGGACGCGTTCCGGCTGCTGTGGCAGGCGCTGCGCCGCCACTGGGACGACGCCGTCCTCATGGGCTCCCCGTCGCAGACCGGGCGGGACCTGTGGTCGCGCACCATCCCCACGACGGGCAAGTGGGCCGGCGGCTACCCGGTCCTCAGCGAGGAACTGCGGGGGCTGCTGCACGCGACCGGCGGTCAGGGTCGCACCGAGTTGATCCTGCCCCCGCGGGTGCCGGAGCAGTTGCCGGCGCTGGTGGAGTACGACCGCACCTTCGCCTACGCGAAGCACCTGTGGAAGTCCCCGGTCGGCACGCCCCGCCGCGTCACCGCGGCCGCATTCGCGACGATGACCGAGGCCGAGCAGACGAAGGCCCTGATGTCCTGCTCGCACTGGAACATCCGGGTCACCGTCCCGGCCGGCTGGAACCACGTCGGCCTCCTCCCGGCCCCGGTGACCGGTGACCGCGCCTGGATCTACCCGTCCCGGCCGGGGGAGACCTTCACCACCTGGGCGGGCGGGGCCGAGGTCCACCTCGCGCTCGCCAACCACCTGGGGCCGTGGAAGGTCGAGATTCTCGGCGGTCTGCTGTTCGAGGACGGCAAGCCGCTGGACGAGTGGGGCAAGCGCCTCAAGGCGGCCTGGGCGGACCTGACCAACCTCTCCCGGATCCACGGGGACGAGCGGCAGCGCACCGCCGCGTACCTCGCCTCCCGCGCGGTCCGCTCGGTGCTCCTGTTCGGCCTGGGCGGTTTCGCGCAGCGCCCGCGCCTGGTCTCCGGCACCACCCCGGTCGGCGAGGCGCTCCCGGCCGGGGTGGAGATCCTCGGCCAGGACAGCGAGGTCGTCACATGGCAGCGGCAGGCCGGCTTCTCCCGCGACCCGTACGCGCACCCCGAGTGGGCGGCCTACGTCTGGTCGGGAGCCCGCGCCGCGCTGCTGGACATGAAGTACCGCCAGGGCAAGGAGGTCATCGGCTACGCCGGTGCTCTCCACGCGAAGCCGGGCACGGTCGTGTACTTCGGCACGGACGGCATCGCGCTGACCGAGCGCCAGCCCTGGCCCTACCGCGGTGAGCCGGGCGACTACCTCCTCAAGGGGCACCTGACCGGCCCGGTGGAGCACCCGACCAGCCAGGAGGAGTACCTGAAGCTGCGCGGCCTGGGCCGCACCGAACTCGCCGAGAAGGGGGCTGACCAGTGAGTCCGGCCGACCCGAACAACCCGAACGAGGCCGCCCGGTTGACCCAGGAGCTGATCGACGCGGGCTTCACCAAGCGCCAGGTCGCCAAGATGCTCGGCCGCGACGCCAGCCTGGTCTCCCAGTTCTTCACCAAGGGCAAGGGCAAGGCGTTCGTGAACGCGCTGCGCCAGGTCGTCCGGGCGGTGAGCGGCGGCGAACGCGACACCGACGCGCTCGGCGCCGTCGCCCAGGAGAACGTGGAGCGGCGCCGCACAAAGACCGGCCAGAAGGCCCGGGTGCGGGGCAAGGACGTCGTGGGTGCGCCCGGCGAGAGCATGGCCGGCCGCGCCGGGAAGCAGGCCATCCGATCTGGCGCCTCCCATCTTGCTCCGGTGGTCCACGCGACCGGCCAGGCCGACGGACGGCTCGCATTCACGGTGCGGATGCGCGCCGACCAGTACACGATGCCGGCCGGCTCCATGGAGGACTCCCCGGGCCTGCGCCGCGGCTTCATCCCCCGCTCCGACGGCACGGAGGAACGCACCTACGGTTCCGCCTCCACCGGGGGCTTCGACGCGGCGGAGTGGTCCCAGCGGGTCGCCGAGCACCACGGCGACGTGACGGAGGCGATGAAGGCGTGGCTGGTGGAGACCGGCCGCGCCGTCGAGGACGCCGACATTCAGTACCTCGAAGTCCGGGCCTGGGTGCCCGGGGCGTGAGCACACCCCTCTACTTCGGCGAAGGAGTCAAGTGCGTGATGACGCAGGCGTGGGACTGGTCGTCCCTGCAGAGCATGAGCAGGCCGGTCTATGAGATCCCCCGGTACTTGGAGCTGCTGGTGTCCGGCAGCCCGCAGGCGAGCCGCGGGGCCCGCTCGGTCCTGTACTGCGAGGTCGCCAATCAAGGCCAGCTCTACACCGCGGCCGCGGCGTGCGTGGACTTCCTCGCCGGGTACGTCCGCGCAGGCGGGCGGCTGAACAGCGCCGCGCTCCGGATCCTGGAGGAGATCCTCAACGCCAGGACCCCCGGCTCCACCGTCGAGATCGACGGAAGGGCGGTCGACACCGCCGCGTACTGCCGGGAACGGACCCTTGACGTCATCCCCGACATCTTGCGCACCGCCGACCCGGTCGACCTTGACCAGTTCGACGCGGTCTGCTTCCTGATCCCCCAGCTCGCCGACTCCGTACCGCAGATCATCGACTTCCTGCACCGCCACGCCAACCACCCCGTCCCCGGTGTCCGCAAGCCCGTCCTCGAAGCGCTGGAAGAAGCCGAAGAGGTCGTACGGGACGGCCACAACCCCTGACGACCCGCCCCTCCACGCCACCGTCCGGCCGCACCACCCGCGTCCGGCACCACCCGAGCCAGATAGAACAGGAGACGCAACGCCGTGGAGACCGCCACCGCCACCGCCGTCCCGGCCGGGCTGCACATCCGGGCGCTCCCGGCCCCGGCACAGCCCACCACCGGCCAGGCCGCAGGCGCGGTGAACCCGCTGCCGCTGCACCGGTTCCAGAAGGACGCCGTCGCGGCCGCGGTGCGCGAGGTGAAGGACGGCGGCCGGGCCACGATCGTCGCGGCGACCGGCTCCGGCAAGACGCTGATCGCCGCCGGCTGCGCTCGGCGCCTGGCGGCCCGGGGCCGGGTGCTGGTGCTGGTTCCTACGATCGAGCTGCTGGAGCAGACCGCCGAAGCCTGGTCGCTTCGAGGCGGGCGCCGCGGGCTGGCGGTGGCGGCATGCTCGCGGGACGAAGCGCTGGAAAGCGCGGAGGCCGGCGGCCGCATCCACGCCCAGGTGACCACCCAGGCCGCCCGGATCACCGACCTCGTCAACGGCGCCCCCGACGACCAGCCGGTCACCGTCTACGCCACCTACGCCTCGCTGGAGCGCATCGTCGAGGCCCACCAGGGCTGGGGCCTGGCCCAGTGGGACGCCGTGATCATCGACGAGGCCCACCGTACGGCCGGTGCGGAAGGGAAGGCGTGGGCGGTCGTCCACGACGACGCCAAGGTCCCGGCGAAGCGCCGGCTGTACTTCACCGCCACCCCGCGGATCGCGGACGACCGGCGGGCGAAGGACGGCCTGGCCGACCTCGCAGACGGCCAGGAGCTGCCCGCCCTGTGCTCCATGGACTCGGAGGAGATCTACGGCAAGACCGTGTTCACCTGGACCCTCGGCCAGGGCATCGAGCACGGCTACCTCGCCGACTACCGCGTCCTGGTCCCCGTCGTCACTGACGAGGACCTGCGCGAGCTGCTGAACCTCCCCGCCGTCGCCGACCTGCGCTCCCAGCGCAGCAACGAGGAACTGCTGCGCCTGGCCCTGCAGATCGCGGTGCTGCGCGCCGTCGCCGACCTCGGCCTGCGCCGGGTCATCACCTTCCACTCCCGGGTGACCGCGGCCCGGGAGTTCGCCAGCACCCTGCTCGACGCGTCCGAGCTGCTGGAGGACGCGGAGCGTCCGGAGCGGATCTGGGCGAAGGCGGTGGCCGGCACCGACCGGCTCAAGGACCGCCGGGCCGCGTTCGCCGACTTCAAGGCCCACACCGGCGAGGACGGCGAGGAGTGCGGCATCCTCTGCAACGCTCGGCTCCTGTCGGAAGGCATCGACGTCCGAGCCGTGGATGCCGTGTGCTTCGCGGATCCGAAGTCGAGCGTCATCGACATCGTCCAGGCCGTCGGGCGGGCGCTGCGCCAGTCCTACCGCCAGGGCAAGGTGTCCTGGGTCATCATCCCGGTCTACCTGCCGACCCCGGAGGTCGGCGACGACACCGCCACCGCGCACCCGGCCGAGGTCCACGACGCCGGCGAGGCCGTGAAGGCCGAGGCCGACGCCGAGATCGAGGCCAGCTCCTTCCGCACCATCTGGCGGGTCCTGCGCGCGCTCGCAGCCCACGACGCCCGGGTGGTCGGCCGGATCACCGAGCTCCGCGCCTCCCGCTCCCAGGACACCGCGCACACCACCGTCACCAAGGCGGCCGAGAGCCGGGCCACCGGGGATGGGGAGGGCGAGGGCGAGCAGAAGCCGGCCCCGGTCGAGTCGCCGATCGAGTGGCTCAAGATCAATGCGAAGCAGCACGCGGCGAAGATCCTCCAGACCGTGAAGCTGAGGGCGTTCAACCCGCGCGCGGTCGAGTGGCAGCGCATGCACGCGGTCGCCGCCGTGTTCCACCTCCAGCACGGCCACCTCGACCCCACCGACAAGACGAAGCACGCCGAGCTGATCTCCTGGCTCACCCGCCAGCGCCACCTCTACGGCCAGGGCCTGCTCGATGCGGCCCGGGTGTCCGAGCTGGACACGCTCGGCATGATCTGGTCGAAGAACGCCAACGCCTGGGAGCGCGGCTACGCCTACGCGAAGGCGTTCCACCACCAGCACGGCCACCTCGCCATCCCCGCCACCGCGAAGCTCGACGACTACGCCGTGGGCGCCTGGATGCGCCGCCAGCGCAAGGCCGACAACCTCACCACCGACCAGGCCGCGAAGCTGGACGCGCTGGACGAGCTGTGGCGCCTGGAGCCGGACTGGAACAGGTCGTACCGCCGCCTGCTCGCCTACCTCGCCGCCGGCGGAACCCTCGACGGCCCCGCCAACCGCACCGGCGGCGAAGCCGACCCCGCGTTCCGCCCCGGCACCTGGCTCCGCAAGCAGGACAAGGCCCGCACCGAAGGGAAGCTGACCGACCACCAGGCCGCGCTCCTGGACGCGCTCACCAGGCACGCCGAGACCGTCACCGGCTGACCCACCCCGCAAGACCCCGCCGTCCCGGCCCACCGCAGGCCGGGACGGCCGCCCGTACCCGTCCCCGACCCCCGGAGGCACCGCGCGATGACCGACACCACCCGCCCCAACCCGGTTGCCCCGCCTCGGCTGGAGCTGGCCCTGCCCAGCAGCCGGCCCGCGCCCGCCGACCGGGACCTGGGCCGCCCGATCCTCGACTCCCCGCTCGTGCGCGGCTCGGTGTGGCTGCGCTGGTCCGGCCACGACGGCATCCGCACCCTCCACCAGGGCGCCGACCCCGCCCGCGGCTGGACCGAGAAGGACGTCGACGGCCTGGACGGCTGGGTGGCCCTGGTGGAGGGCCGGGTCGTCCTCGGCGCCCGCCCGGACGGCGGCCTGCCGGAGCCCGTTGTCCACGCCGAGGCGTGGGAGGCCGGCGCGACGCTGCACGCCGCCCTCACCCAGCACCCCGTCGAGGCCGACCACGCCCGGGACGAGGACGACGACCAGGAGCACGGGCTGCTCGGCGGCGTCCGCAGCCGGGTCCGCCGCCGGGCGGTCGGGATGACCCTGGAGAGCCTCCAGCAGGCCCTGCACCGGGCCCGGGAGGACGAGCGCGCCGCTGACCGGTACGCCGACGCCGGGGACGAGACCGCCTACGCCACCGCGGCCGACAGCTGCGCCGAGTGGCAGCGCGTGCGCGACCACACCGCCGAGACCCGGGCCGAGCGCTACGACCCCGACCACGACACCGCCCTCCAGCACGCGCTGCGCCGTGAGCGCCACCGCCAGGACGTCGCCGAATGCGCCCGCGAGGCCGCCCACCAGGCCCGCCAGACCACCGACCTGGCCCACCGCCGCCTCGCCGGCACCGCCGCCCAGCCCCTCTACACCGCCCTGGACCGGGCCGGCCTCTACAACCTGAGCGACGACGACCACCAGGCCGTCCGCGAACTCACCCGCACCCTCGACCCCGCCACGCTGCGCCAGGTCACGAGCTGGCTGGAGCGCACCCGTGCTGCGGCCTTCGCGCTGCGCGGCACCGAGCAGGCCCCGCCCGTCCGTCCCAGGGCGCGCCGCAGCCAGTTCTGACGGCCCCTCGGGGCCCCAGGCCCTGCCACCGCCGAGCGCGGCCCAGCCGGAAGTCACCGGCTGGGCCGCACTGCTCTGTCGACAGCGCGCCCGGCTGTCCACAGCCGACCCCGGCCAAGGTGGCGCCATGACGACGAAGAAGACCACAGCGCCCTGCCAGGCCCACGCCGCAGACAGCTGGGACACCTGCCCGGTGACGGAGCTGCGCACCGTCCAGACACGACTCCTGGCGCTGCTGGACCGCTACGCAGACGGCCCGCTGAGCATGGACTACCGGTTCAGCCCGGACGAGACCACCCAGCGGTCAATCCGCCTGCTCGCAGCCCTCCTGAACGTGCCGCCCAGAGCCGTACGCCGCCACGCCCGCGGCTCCCGCTGGCCCGCCGGCCGCAAACTGCGCCAGGCGGTGAACCACCAGACGCAGGAGGAGTTCTGCCCCGTGCGCCTGGCCGAGCGGGCAGCCAAGCAGGCCCGCGCGGAAGCGGCGGATGCCCGGCGCCGAGCCGCGCGCGCGAGCCACGGAGAGCAGTAGCTCACCCCGCTCACCCCCCACCGCAGGGTGTGACCTGTTGTTGTTGATGGGTGTGAAATGGCCTCTCACGGTGGGTTGTCTGGACCTTTGGTTGGTGCTGTCGGGTGGGTGTGCGGGGTCGGGTGTCGCTCGTGCTTTGGTGACTGTGTGTGGTGGCGGGTGGGGTCGGAGGTCTGCTGGGGCCGGTCGGGGGTCGGTGGGGTGTTGTGGGCGGGTTTTCGGGTGTGAATTCCGCCGGATATTTCGGTTCGGGTGTTTTGCCGAATTGGGCGGCGTGGTTTTTGGGGTTCGGGTTGGAATGGTCGGGTGGGGCCCGGTACGGGGGGTGGGTGTTCGGTTTGTGCCAGGGGTTCGGTCGGGCCGTCCCGCCGCCTCGCGGTCCGGGCCGGTGCTGTTCGTCGTCGCGGTCCGGGCGCTGCTGCTCTCCTCCGTTGCCGTCCGGGTGCCGCCGTCCGGGCCGCCGGCCTCGGTGGCTCCCCGCGCCTGCCCGGCGCCCGCCTGCCGCCCGCTGCGGCGCCCGGTCCGCCGTCCGGCGCTGCTGCCTGCTGCTGCGCCGTGGTCGTCGTCCTGGTCGGCCGCCAGGCCGTTCCGCTGTGCCCGGTTCGGTCGCGCTGCCCGTCGTCCGGGTCGGTCCGGGTGCTGCTGCGTCCTGGGTGTCGGGGGTGGTGGTGCTGGGTGGCCGTCAGGCCGCTGTGGAGGCCGTCCTGGTGGGGCTGGTAGCTGCCCCTCGGTGCTGTCGCGGCCCCTGTCGCGTTGGTCTGTCGCGGTGGGTGCTGTCGTGTGGTGTGACGTGGGCGGATACCTGGTTTCCCCTGTGTGTGGTCTGGGTGCGACAGCTTCCGCGACAGCCGTGGGGCGGGTGCCGTCCGGGGGTCGGCCGGATGGCCGGGCGTCGGACGCTGCCGGGGCGCCGACCGCCAGGCGCTGGTAGTCCTGGCCGCCGTCCCGGGGGGCGTCCGGGGCGGCCGGGTACGGCGAGGACGTCGGCCGTCGGGAAGGCCGGCCTTCTCGACGGCCTTCTGCTGGCGGTGGTGCTCGGCGGTCTGGTGGTGGGTGCAACGCGGGGTGCAACGCGGTGTTGCACTCGGCTGCAACACGGGGCCGTGTTGCGGGTCTGACCAGGTGTTGTGTGGCTGGGAGGGGCCGGGGCGGGCGTGTTGCGGTGCCGTGTTGCACCCGCCGCGCCCGGTCTGCCGGCCTCGACGTCTGCCCGCGCCGCGCGCCGCCTGGTGCCGCGCCCCGCTGCTGCGCCCTGGTCGCCGTCCTGGTCGGCCGTCAGGCCGGTCCTGCTGCGCCCTGGCCGCCGTCCTGGCCGCTGTCCAGGCCGGTGCCCTTGGAGGCGCCCTGGCGGTCGGTCCAGGCCGCCGTCCTGGCCGTGCTGGTCCCTGGGTTGCCCGGCCGTCTCCGGGCTCGTCTGGCCGCCGTCCTGGTCGTCGCGCCGCTGCGCCCTGCTCTGCTGCCCTGGCTCCGGTGTTCGGTTTGGTGGTGCTGCTCCGGGAATTGCCGGATTGACGGCGCGCGCTGTTTTTCGGGCGGTCTGGATTGGCGGTCGTGGTGTCGGTGGCGAGGACCGTAGGCCCCTTTCCTGCGTGCCTGAATTGGATTTCTGCCCGCTGCGCCGCTCGGGGATTTCGGGGAGCGTCCAGAAAGGAATCAGGAAGGGAATTCATATTCCCGTCTCTGGTGTCACCGGATAGTGCCGGGATGGACGGTTGCCGCGAGTCTGCTTGTTCGCGTCTCGGGCCCGATCGAAAGCCGGTAGGATAGAGCCGTTCGGCGTTCCGGGAAACGCCGCCGGATGCGCTTCGGATGCCGGTTCGGTATCTGCGGTTGAGGTGCCGTCAGGGGCCGCCGTGCGGGGCGCCCGTGAGGGCCCGCCACGGGGCCGGGGAGGACCGAGCCGGACGGGCGGGCCCGGGAGAGCGGGCCGGAGGTGGGGTTGTGGCCAGTACCGGAAGTTCGCGACACATCGTCAACGCCCGGCGCCGCAGGGCCGGGCCGGCACCCCCTCCCGATCGGGGGAAGGGGCCGCTACCCGAGTTTCGCGTCACATCGTCAACGCTCGCCCCGGGCGCAGCCCGGGAAACCCTGCCAGCCAATCGGCCCGTAGGGCCGCCGAAAGGCCAGCCCAGGAAAGGCGGAAAGCCGACCGATCGACGGGCCGTAGGCCCGGCGCATTGCCCCGGGAATGGCGGAGCGCAGCGACGCCCGACACTCGCCACCCAACTGCCAGCACACGCCCACGAATTCGCCACCGGCGAATTCCCCCAGCCACCCGCCGCCCGCCGAGGCGCAGCCGAGGCCACACCACGCAGGGTGACGCCGTAGGCGGCACCCCCCGGCTGACGCCGCGTCAGCGGCGCCCCGGCCGCCAGGCCGGGGATAAGGCCCTTTAGGGCCTTCCGCCCC